>CALCMJ010000015.1 GCA_937967615.1 uncultured Saprospiraceae bacterium | reverse complement strand
GGAAGGGAAGCGCGTGAAATTGTACCCAGATTTCCAGAATGGGGGAATCATTGATGTATCTGATTACAATCAAGGGAAACGTGGCGGACGGGTAAAATCTCGCGCCAAAATAGAGATACGTGATAAAAAGACTCTTGCGATTACAGAGTTACCTTTTGGGGTAACAACTGGTAGTCTCATAGACAGTGTCTTAAAAGCAAATGATAAGGGGAATATTAAGATTAAGAAAGTCATAGACAATACTGCACAGGATGTAGAAGTAATTTTGGAATTACATGCTGGTGTATCACCTCAAGTTTCTATGGATGCTTTGTACGCATTCACGAATTGTGAGGTTAGTATAGCGCCAAATGCATGTGTCATTATAGATAACAAACCGCACTTTTTAAATGTGCAGGATCTACTTCAGATTTCTACAGAGAATACAAAGCAGTTGTTGCTTTTAGAGCTGCAGATTCGTAAGGAAGAATTGCTAGAAAAGCTGCATCAGTTTTCATTAGAAAAAATATTCATTGAGAAGCGGATCTACCGTGACATAGAGGAATGTGAGTCTTGGGAAGAGGTATTGAAAGCAATAGAAAAAGGATTAAAAAAATATTTAACTGTACCTGGACAGAAGGCAGTTAAAACGAAGATTAAACTGGCACGAGACATCACTGAAGAAGATCTCATCAGGCTTACAGAGATTAAGATAAAACGTATTTCAAAATACAATACATTTACACATGAAGAACGTATAAAGAAGCATGAAGAAGAGTTGAAAGAAGTGAAGTCGAATATCAAGAATCTGACTGCTTATGCGATAAAGTACTTTGAGAATTTATTAGCAAAATACGGAAAGGGGAGAGAGCGAAGAACTCAGATTGCAGAGTTTGAAACTATAAAGGCGCAGAGGGTAGTTGCTAATAACGCAAAACTATATGTAGACAGGAAAGAAGGCTTCATAGGTACAAGTTTAAAGAAGGATGAATTTGTGACAGAATGTTCTGATATAGATGACATCATCGCGTTTACTAAAGATGGAAAATTTAAAGTAGTTAAGTTAGGCGATAAGGTGTTCATTGGTAAAAATATTATACATGTAGCTGTATGGAAGAAAGGGGATGAGAGGACAACATATAACATGGTGTATGTAGATAGTAAATCTGGCAAGTCGTTGATGAAGCGTTTTAATGTGAAGGGAGTTACGCGAAATAAAGAGTACGATCTCACGAAAGGGAATAAGGGGTCTAAGGTGCATTACTTTACGGCAAACCCCAATGGAGAAACTGATTACGTTTCAGTTCAGCTCTCACCTGCTTGTCGCGCGAAGAAAAAAACATTTGAAGTTGATTTTGCGGAGCTTGCAATAAAGGGTAGAGCATCTCAGGGGAATTTTATTTCCAAGTATCCCATCAGGAAGGTAACACTTATAGAAAAGGGGATGTCTTCCCTGGGAGCTATGAAAGTTTGGATTGACAAGGTAACGGGTAGGTTAAATACAGAAGAGCGAGGCAAGTATTTGGGCGAATTTGATACCGGCGAACAGTTAATAGCTCTCTACAAGAATGGAACGTATGTTATCACTGAGCTAGAAATGGAGAAAAAGTTTGACTATGTCAATTTATTGGATCTCGGGAAATTAGAAGAGGATACGGTGATAAGTGCTTTGTATTTTGAAGGCGAGAAAGCTTGGACGATGGTAAAGCGCTTTGTTGTAGAGACAACCACAGCTGATCAAGAATTTAATTTTATCTCAGAACACAAATCGTCTAAACTGTATTATGCGAGTTTAGATGAAGACCCTATAGTGCAGTATACCTTTAAGAAAGACAATAAGAAAAAAGAGGTGGATATGTTTATTGCGGATTTTGTGGATATAAAAGGCTGGAAGGCTCTTGGGAATAAGGTAGGAGAGTTTAAGATTCTGAAAGTTGAAGAGATGGAAGAAGTGGACGAAGAAGAAGAAGTGAATTCTGTTCAAGATGATTCAGTATCGGATACGAAAAAGCCTATTTCGAAAAAGCAAACGGCAAAAGCTGCTCCAGCAAAGTCTAAGTCTGTAAAGAAGCCAGCAGCAAAAAAACCGGCAGCAACTAAGAAAACATCTGCTAAGAAAACATCTGCTAAGAAAGCGCCTTCTAAGAAAGCGTCTGCTAAGAAAACTGGTAAGAAACCTAGGAATTCAAAGGGAAAGTCGGATTTGCAAGCAGGAGATACTATAGAATTTGATTTTTAAAATAAATTCTGATTTCGTGTACTGCTTTGATACTTTTTGCGTCAAAATTAGGAAGCTTTATTATTCTGAGTATTTTTACACAAAATAGATAGATATGTTACTTATAGATATGGATGTATCATTTTTAGGATTTGCACTTCCCATGATAGTTGTTGCTTTGCTTGTTGTTGCTTATCAGCTAAAACAAGATGGGGAACTCTAGCCTAGCTTTTTAGCTGCGTGTTCATATCCTTCCTGCCACCATTGAGACATCTGGGCTGGGTCAAAGTAGAACGAATACTTGGTCAGATTTCTAGGTGTAAAATAAAATTTAGCTTTCACGTCTTTGTTGTAGATGCTTTCTAAGTGTCCTATCAGGATGTCGTGTTTGCCTAACTGGCGTAACATGAACTGCATAGACTGTAAGAGTACTTCAAAGGCATTTGTCGTCTTTGCGTTTTGAATGAGTTGGTGTCTAGGCGTAAGTACGATCACATCTATTTCTGTAGCTCCCAAATTTACAGCTTCTTCAATAGGAATGTAATTTCCAAATCCTCCGTCTGCATATTCAAAACCATTTTTTTCTACCAAGCTCATAAAGGGGACAAAACTTGTAGATGCCCACATCCACTCAATGAAATCCTCATAATTATAATCAGTAGCATATTTGTATTCTATTGACCGAGTAGAAATATTTGAAACAGTCACGATGATGCTTTTACCAGACTGTTGGGCTTTTTTGTGGTCCTCTTCATCGTAAGTGCGGCGGATTGTCTTTAATAGGGTCTTATGTTCACCAAACGTTTTTTTCTTTTTCAGAAACATACGTGCAGTGTTTTTATGATTGATAGAAGATGTGATATCTCCGTTTTTGTCTTTTTTAAATAGGAATGGACAGATGTTGTATATGTCTTTATTCCCAACAGTGGTGTAGATGTCTTTTATTTTATCTATTTCTCCAATAGCCAAAAGGGGAATGAGAAGAGAGCCTGTAGAAGTGCCCACCATAATGTCATAATGATTTTTTTTGACATTAATAAGATACTCTGCAAACCCACCAGCAAAAGCCCCTTTGCAGCCTCCTCCACTTATGACTAGTGCTCTCAAGTCTTTGTATTAATTTTTGAATATTGCTTTCTCAAAGTACAGTCTTTAAATTTCCTCCTAAAGTTAAGGTATAGACAAAAAAAAAGCTATCATAATGATAGCTTTAAAATAGAATTTATATTCTTATGAATCGCCGTACATTTTCTTTCTGTACTCAGCATTCAATATTGTATTTCTTCTTTCAACAGAAGGCTTAACAAAATTCTTACGTCTTCTAATCTCTTTTAAGAGTCTAGTAGATTTGAATTTTCTTTTATATCTCTTAAGAGCTCTATCAATTGACTCTCCTTCTTTGATGTTTATTATTAACATATAGTATATCTTAAAAATTAGAGCGCAAAGAAATAGCTTTTTTTCCACTCTATCAAGCTAAAAGCAATTAAATTGAGAGCTAAAAAGCTGAATTTGGGCAAATTTTCTTTAAAATATGCGGAAATCGATGGATTTACTCAGATAATACTCAAAGATGAGCATTCGATGAGTGTGCTGAGTTGTATTCCGGGCATAGATGCCATGATCTCTGAGTTAAGCTTAACGCATAGAAACGATCAGGTGAATCTCATAAAGTCGGTTAAAAATGAACCAGATCTTTCAAAGGCTAGAAGAGAATATGCAGGAGTAATTTTATTTCCATTCCCAAACAGACTATGTGATGGAAGATATAGTCACAATGGAAAAGACTATAGTTTTCCGGTGAATGACACATCAGGGAATCACAATCTGCACGGAAAGAATAACAACCAGTACAAACTTGCAAATGTTGATCTGGAAGCAGGTATTATTCATTTAGAGTATGATCATGTTAGCGATTTTGCTCCGTACCCTTTCGTTGTGAGGGTTTCAGTGAAATATCAATTAAGTGAAAAAGGACTGAACGTGCAGATTGCAGTTAAGAATCACGATAGCATAAAAATACCATTAGGTCTAGGTGCACATCCTTATTTTAATTTTAATTGTGCAGTAGATGACCTGTTATTAGAAATTCCTTCTAGACAATTTGTACAGCTTACCACAGATTTAATTCCAACAGGCGAGTTTGGAAACGATGACACATTTTCTAAAATGCGCAAGATAGGTGACACGGAATTTGATACTTGTTTTGTTCTAGATGAAAGGGATGTTTGTAGTATCTATTGCCCGGCGAATGATCTCCATTTTCATTTGAGGCAGGATCGGAAAGAATTAGCTTATTTGCAAATTTATATTCCAGCAGAGAGAGATCGGATTGCAATAGAGCCTGTAAGTTGTATTCCTGATGCATTTAATAATGGAATTGGCTTGGTAGAGTTGGAGGCGGGAGAGTCATGCACAGCAAATTTTGTAATTTCAATAGATTAGGAGAAGAATGGATATTTTCTGTTATCTTGAATCTTGGAATAGAAATTGAACAATAAAAGAAAACGATATTATGGAAAAAGGTAAAATAGCTGGAACATCTCCAATAAGGGTAGATCTTACAGAGGGTCAAAAATATGCTTGGTGTACATGTGGTTTATCAGCAAACCAACCCATGTGTGATGGATCTCATAAAGGGACAGAGTTTGTTCCTAAGGTAACAATTGCGGAAGAAACGAAGACTGTTAGTTTGTGCACGTGCAAACAAACAAGCAACCCTGGTTTTTGTGATGGAACGCATAAGAACCTTTAAGAGAAAGTTTCTTTCTTTTAAACACCGAAAGTACTTAGAAATGAAGCAGCTCCTTTTGTTGGGCTAGGAGCACTTAGTGTTATGATTTCTCCTTTAGGATTAATTAGAATGAATTGTGGTACTGTTCTAAGGTTAAAATCTTTTATCATAGGAGAATTCCAGTCCCCTTTAACTAGCATTTGTGTCCCTGGATACTTTTGGAATAAAAAACTTTCTAACCATTTGGATTCATCTTTGTCTACAGATACTCCAATAAATTCAATGTCCCCTTCAGAAAAATCTGAGATTAATTTTTCATAGTATGGAATTTCTAATTTACAAGGGCCACACCAGGTTGCCCAGACAAATATGTAGACATATTTTCCTTCGTAGTCATTGAGATTGATACGCCCGCCTTCATAGCTTGGTCCTTCTATTTGAGGTGCTAATGTTCCCACTCCTGCATGAATGTTTTTCTTGTAATGGTCTGTTACTGTTTTTAAGTAATGCTTATTAGATATTTGTTTTCTCAGTTTTAAGACAAGAGGATTTAACTCTGAGCTTTTCATTTTGCGAATAGACTCAAAAACAATATCAGTTTTAATAAACTCTTGGAGAATAGGATCTTCGAAAAGCGTATTCACTTTTTCGTACTTTTTAGAATACTTGTCAAAAGGACTTATTGTGGAATCTTGTACAATCTGATTGCAAGAGAGTTCAAAAAATTCAAAGATAAACTTACGATATGCATAAAGGCTAAACAAGGATAGATTAGAAGTTCCAGCTTCTGGGATCTTGAGTTTTGAGAAATCAAGATGTTGTTCAATATTGTATTGTAATTCTGGGTTTTTGATATGGTTAACAATACCTAAGAGTGAATTATAGAGATAGTTGTTTTTAATAAGCTCTGCATAGTTTGTGTTTAGATCAATGTTTAATTTGTTTTGGGCAAACATTTCTGTTGAGTCAAGAATTGAATTAAAGAGAGTGCCAAGTTCTTGTTCAAGCTCAGGGTGCACATGTGCAGCCTGTTTGCTGAATGCTTTAGTGGAAAACAGATGATTATTTTCAATGCTCAGATCACCTAAGAAGTTGAATGTATGTTCTGCGCTAGTGTCAATAACAAGACCAATCATTTTTCCAGGTTCTAAATAAATCTCTGAATCAATGTCTCCAAAATTCAGCTTATATATAGCAGGCGCTCTTACACTAATTTCTTTTTCGAACTTTCCGTCTTTATCAATTGGAATTGACCTAGCGAAATCACTTCGGTAGGGCCTATCTAAGGTGATGTGAATTTTAGACTTGGACTTTGATTTGACTATACCTTTTATAATAATTGTGGAGTCAGAAGCTGAACTTGAAAGAATTTCATCTTCCTCAATATACTCCAGTCCTTGTTCTTTCATCTTAGCTTTTCGCCTTTCCTTAAGCTTATCAAGATCTGCTTCAAGAGAACTTATTTGTGCATTCAGAGAATCAAGGCTAAGTTCTGCATTGTTTTCTTGTTTACAAGAAAAGGAAAAGAGTAGAATAATGGATAAGAATAATCCATTTTTGATTGTGATCCTGAGCAATGGCTTTTGTGTGTTTATTCTGCAAATGTAATACTTAGCGGAGTATAATATATTATTAATTAAAATAATATATAGTTCTATGTGTTAAACTGCGTTATTTGGTTTATTAAGAATAGGAATTCAATGCCTACTTCATCCACTTTAGCACGATAGGTCTTTTCTTCCTCTTCAGTATTATCTGAAAATTTGGGGTCAATGTACTGAAGCGAAAATCTATGATCTGCACCATGTACGATTGGGCAATTTACATCTGCATGGTCACAAACCATGACGGCGATAAACGCTGAGGATGGATTATTTTCATCATCATACTTTTTTGAAAACATCAGCGGGCTTGTTCCTAAATGGTCTAAAGTAAAGATTGGATTTTCATTTGCACTCAGTTGAGTTAAAGGCAAGCCTTTGCTTTGGATAGCCTTTACCATCCTGTGATTAAAGGCAGTCCCTTCTGTTCCTCCGGAATAGGATTTTATATTTGGGACTTTATAATGGAGACATAGGATTCTTAGCCAGAGCTCACAAACTTGGCTTCGTCGTGAGTTATGTGTGCAGATAAAATTCAACTTAGATTCGCCATATTCTGCAAGTTGACCTTGAATTAAGTCCTTCAAACTAAGAAGAGATGTTTTTCGATCACTTGGTATTGAATCGAATTTCTCTATTAATGAATCTATGTATGTATTGGGTAGATTACCCATAAGTTATTATTTATATGTGAAGGTATAGCTTTTTAAATACTTAAAGAAATACATGTTTGTCCACAAAATATGGCCTTTTGTCATTTATATATTGTGTGCATAGGGGTTCATGGGAGAATAGATTGTCTTTTATACGAACACATTACACTCATAAGATTTGTTTCACTGCTTTTGCAGATGAGAATGAAACTTTTGAATTGTGATCTTTTTTACGGAGATTTGAAATCTGGAAATTATAAATCTTGGTGATTAAAGATCAGACGTTGATTTGCTTAAAATCACAGTTGTCCTTATAGGATAACGAGCTTGGAGAGGCAGCCTTTTTGTAAATGAAATTTGCAAGATGGCTGCTTTTTTTTATTCAAGACCTAAACCTAGTCCAAATCTGATAAATCGTTTATCATATTGATTTTTTCCAACACTTAGGTGGAAGTTGTAAAGTCCTTTTAGGAATGAGGTATACATTCCTACACCGTAGCCGTAGTTCCAATCATCGAAACTGAAGGATTCATCATTGAAAACACGACCTGTGTCGTAAAAAAATAGTAGTCCATAATTAAATGGAAGAATTTTATTCTGCATAGTACCTACGGAATGCCTTAACTGAAAATTTGCATATGTACTACCCTCGCCTAAAAAAATATTGCTTGCATGAGTTCTTAAGTTGTTGCTATTCCCAAGAGAACTCAAATGATAGAATGGGGTTTCCCCATAATTATAGGAACCGCCAATCTTTATGGCTAAAGTAGCTTGCTTGATAAGTTCAAAACTATAATATTCTATGAGAGAGAATTTCGCAATTCCATGAAATCCGTTATTTTCATTTAGCATGCGATATATAGTATTTTGGATTTCAAGTCTTGCCCCATTCAAAGGGAATGCATGATTATCCAAAAAATTTAGGTCTGCTTTAGCATCTAAAAATCCATTCCAAGTCTTCCCTAAGCCAAATACATCCTGATATTTTTCTGAACCAAAAATAGAAGAGGACGTATTAGCGGCTTTAATATTGTAATGTTGAATGCCTATGCCAATTTCATAATCACTTTTATTGAAAAAATAATTATTTACCCCTACAAGGAGCCTGTAATTTGTATTACGCATATCATAATACTCCAAGTCCTCTAAGGATGCATTCTCTCTAGTTTTATTACTAATTCCAAAAAAATCATCAAATCCTAGGTCATTTATAGCTAGAGTGTATCTAGCCAAAAGATTTTGATTGCCCCAAAACTGTCTATAGAGGTATTTGCCTTTTATTTTAAAATTATCAAGTCCTGGGACCCAACTGAAATTGCCTTTCAGATGATGTTGGAAATCGGGTTTATTAAATCCATGATTTTTGAAATCATATAAGCCTAGAAAATAGAAACCCCAATCAGAAGTGTAACTTGGAATAGCAAGGGGTATAAATGAATTGTATTCAAAGGCCGTAATTTTAAAGTCTGGATCTTGAAACTCTTTTTTTACCTTGGTGTTGGAACTTGATTCAAACTTATCTTTTTCGTACTTATCATAAATTGTAGTAACTATTTTATTGGACTTTATTTTTGCAAGGTCCCTGATTACATCTTCACCTTTTCCTCCTATAATGCGTATACTAATCGTCTCTTTACTTTCGCCTAGAATAATAAATTCATCATCTTTACCAAGGCCATAGAGTTGAATTTCTTTAGTGAAATTTGGGTAAAATACTTTTTCTGATATGGGTTCACTACTATTTATCTTACTGACAACGACGGACACGGATCCGTCCAACTTTCGTGTTACTGCAAACTTTTCTTTTTCATTACTTCCTACAATCAAGCCTATTCGATTATATATATTATAGACCTCATGTGCAGCTGATTCTAGTTTTCCTAAACGAGAAATTAGGTTTTTCTTAATTCTATCTTTTGAGATGCTTTTAATTTCAAGAGGCATGGCATCAAAAGCCTGATCTATGTTTTGAGGATTAAATTTGCTTTGTAAATATTTAGCTGCTTCTATCCAATCCTCAAGAGTAAGCTTGGAGTTAATGAAATTTAGCATGTGTCTTCCCTGATAGGTCAGTGATTTTAAGTCCGAAAGATCTTCATCAAAATGTGCATAAAAAGGCACAAAATTTTTGGCTATTGCTGGTATGATACCTTCATAAATTGCAAATACATGATCTCTGTCTTTTGGAATAGGTTTAAAGTGATAATGTGCATCGTGTTTGAAGCCTGCCCATTTCCAATTGTCGCCATGTTTGTCCCAGTCTCCCACCCAGGCATCAAATAGAACCGCCTTCGCAAAAGCTAGCCCGTCAATGGAATTGGAGTTGTCATGCAACAAGTATCTGTACATTTGATTTGAAGAAACAACTATATCAGCATTGCCAAATCCTGGCCTTATACCTTTCTTGCCTTTGGGTCTTTCTTCTAGCGTACCTAAGACCATCGCAAAGTCTTCTCTATACTTGCCCAAGGCAGGGTCGTCAGGCATAAGAAAGGCTCTTGGCCGCATATGCAAGATGTCTGTATTGTCCAACAGTTTTGATACCAGAATATCACCAAAGGGAAGTTGATTACTTATTAGCTCTTGGGTATAAGTAGTGACGATCGTATTTTTAAAGGGATCGTATGGGTCGCGCCCAGTGTTTTTATTTACTGAGCGAAAGGCAAACTGTTCTTTTCTTTTATTAATAAGTTTTAACGAATTTGTTTGCTTCCCGCCTCCTTTTCCAAAAGCAGTAAGTCCACCTTTCTCATTCTTAAGATCTAAGTAGGGTATATTAATCTTAGTTGTCCACTCATTTCTGTAATTGTTACCCATCCATTTGGATTTGAAATTTCCTGCTTTGTATTCAATGCCTGGAACAGTTTGACCTAGTCCTTGTGCAATCTCATTTTGTTTATTTGTGGGGATTGGCACATTCTCTTGTTTCTGAGATCCATAACAATCTGAGAATTGGATATTAGGAATTTTATTATTTGCTACATGTTCTCCGCAAGGCGAGATCATTACATAGTCTACATAGCTATTTGTTTTGTTCTTGTAGTCCGTGTTAAAAACTTTGGCTTTTACTCTTCCATCTTTGTAGAAGGATAAGCAGGTATACCCTTTATTGTATTGCGTAAATAGACTGGATTCATTTTGAGAACCTTTTCTGATGAATTTTGCTGCACCACTATTGACATGAAGATTGCCCTTAATGTTTTGGAGTTCAATAGAATGTTCATGTCCTGACAAATAGATAAGACCTTGAAATTTATTCATGACACGTTCCATCCCATCTCTAAAATGCTGATATCTTTTATTAGAAAGATAGTCTGCACTACCGTCATAATTCCTATAGGCATAAAACATACTACCTAAAATGGGAAGCCACTCAATAGACCGTACTCCTTTTCCTGCGTAATAGCCATTTGAATATACTGGGTGATGCCCAGCAATGATAATGTTCTTCCCTTCATTATCCTCAATAAGGTCTTCTAGCTCTTCCCAAAATTCAGATTCAAAAAGAAGAGCACATGTAGAGCTAAACCCTTCAGGTTTATTATGAGCTGTTAAGAACCAAGAAGTATTGATGGATATCAAAACCGTATTGTCATCTATCTTTTTTTCATGAGGTCCTGGACAACCATCGTTAGGAGTGAATACTTTTTTAAGTTTATCTTCTATATTCTTTTCTATTGTTTTTACATAAGAAGAGCCACTCTCTGAAAGTTTATTCCATTCTTTATCTCCTGGAATAAAAGATATTTGAAGCCCCTTGTCTTCCTTCAAGTTTTTTAGCCGCTTAGTAAATGATTTCTTTAGTTCTTTTTTTGTAGAAAAGTCACCTAGAAAGAATAAGCTAGATGGAATCTTGTCCGAATCAATTCTATTCAGAAGATCATTCATGAAAACACTTTTTACATCCATCCCATCTGTATTCCCTGTAATGTAAATGTTTCTATAAGGGGCATCTTGTCCATAGAGAAATGAACAGGAAAGGATGAGTAGCAGGCTTAAAAGACTAGGATGAGGTCTCATGCCTTAAAACTACAAAAGCTGGACCTTTATTTATTCGCAATCCAATGAAAATTCTTAGTGTGTATAATTCAATATGATTGATTGCTGGTTATTGTCTAAATTCACCTCCTCCGAAGTAAATATTTGTGTATTTAAATTCAATATGCCATCCTGATTATCTGGGCTTACTTGTAGAACGATCCCTAATGCATTCGTGTCAAATGCAGTCATACTAGCTTTTTCCCAAATATGATAGTCAGGATTCGCTGAGCTATAATTCCAGCTAGCATTATCTAAGGCTACACCATCCAATACATTTAAAGTAGGATCATAGCTGAAATTGAGTTTACTGTCTTTTGCCAAGACAATAGTAACTAGTCCTCCTGTGTTTTTGCCAGCTTCCTCGCTAGCAGTAAGAATTATGTTAGTGCTACTATTTCCTGCTGGATTCGTATTAGATGCAAGCAATGTAAGTGAGAGATCTGTCTTTTCTGCATACTCTACGCAAAATTCAGCCGACTTAAGCGGGTCTTTATCAAATGAATAAGCAGTTCTTTTTCCGGAACCTGTGATTATAAAACTTATTGCAGACGCACTAGTATATCCAGGTCTATTCACTACTTCTTGTACGATTGTACTCAGGTCTGAACTCAGTTGATCTAAGCCTTGGTCGTCAACGGCTAGCCATGGTCCTGGATTCCAATTTACCTGCGCATTTGTTCTTGTTCTAGAGGAAATATTTAAGTTATTACCAGTAAACGCAGCTGAGTTGTCAGCGGCTTCGCATTCCAATGTTAAA
This sequence comes from uncultured Saprospiraceae bacterium, assembly GCA_937967615.1. Classification (GTDB taxonomy): domain Bacteria; phylum Bacteroidota; class Bacteroidia; order Chitinophagales; family Saprospiraceae; genus CALCMJ01. Next base: position 29,060 of record CALCMJ010000015.1, on the reverse strand, counting down.
TTTGTTGTTCCAGTAGTAATCTCATCAACTGTAAATTGTAAACTTGCATTTATAATTTCAGCTGATGGTGCAATTCCCATATTCGGAAATCTTAGGCCTACAGTCTGATCACCTTGATTTTGTCCATCATCATTTATTAACTCTATATCAGAGCTAGTTCTGTACATGGACCCCACGTCACTTTCTTCAGCATCGTCTAGGTTGTCAGAAATTTTTTGACATAGCAGAGTAGGCCCTACATTTACGCAATCCGCACAATCTGAAGTGAAAGTAAATATATTACTTCCTTGACCTCCAGAATTTGAGACGACGTTATAATCATCAATGAAAAATAAGTTTTTCGTCAATCCTCCATGGCCTTCCATCGTAAAAGGAACCCATGCAGAATTTGCACCCTCTAAGTCATCGTTGTACCAACTTTCCTGAGGTCTTTTTATATTGAAGTTTCCTTTTCTTGTGACAATTATTCTACCATTAGGGGAGACACCCATTAATTCAGAATCCCATAAGTAGGGTAGTAGGTACGGCGTCCAGGTAACGCCATAATCATTTGTCACATGCACAAAATCACTATTATTAAAAAGTATGTAAAGACTCCCTGCTTTATTTTTTGCCTGTGTCACATATCTAATCTTATCACCTGCAACAGGTAAGGTAAATTCGTTCCAGGCGGGATCATCAATATGTCTTGAATATACATGGTCTGCATTCCAGATGTAATAAGTCTCTCCATCTTTATCTTGCATTAACCTGTCAATTGAATTCCAATGTTTTATAAATACTTCATTTGCTAATCCAGTATCCCATGCTGTAAAGTTGTCTCCGCCGTCGTCACTCCTATAAACCTGAGAAGGAAGTCCGTTAGGATCTAAGCCTACAATAAGTCTATCTGCATTTGTAGGATCTACTTGGATGTCTTGGATAACAGTAGCACCTTGGAAAAAAGTTTGAGATTTTTTAATCCATGTATTTCCGCCATCTGTGGTCTTATTTAAAATGCCTTCGTATAAATGGTTTCTTCCTCCAGAATAGGCAATGTCTGGATCCGGTGGAAAATATCTTGTGCAGGCTGAATAATTTAAGTTACTGTACAGCCCGTAAAAGAGCATTTCTTCTCCCTTGTCAAATGTTTCGTATTGATTATAATCTGCAACGTTTATGGAAAACCTGTTTACATCATTTGGGTATGGACTGACACGTATACTCACCATAATGTGAATGCCTTGTGCTGTAAATGTCCATGGCCAATTTGCATTTGAGGTGACATTAGTATTATTAAAGTCTATAAGTGTACCTGTGGAATTATCACAACGCCAAACGTTATTGAAATATGCATCCGTATGATCTGCCTGATGAAAAAAGATACCTACAAGTTCTCCTCCCATGACAGGTTGCACATTCGTCTGCGCGTAAGGCGGCCAAGTTATTAAACCTTGATTTACTGAGTTTGGAGTTCCGTAAGTGGTAAACGCATACGTAGAAAGTCCATCTAGAGTTTCTACTACACCGCTATTAAAATATCCATTTTCTCCTCCAATAAACCAATGGTCTCCTTCTGTTGGGTGAACAGTTACAAAGTGTCTGTAAGTGTATCCATAAGGAGTAATAGGAGTTGTCCATGTTACTCCGTGATTATAACTGACACTCACTCCGTCTAAGCCGATCAAAACCATTTTGTCCGTATCCACAGCATCAAATTCAAAATCTACCACTTCTAAATTTGTAAGATTCGTTAAAACTTGAGTAGTGATATTGTATGACCAAATTCCGCCTTGGGTAGACAGACCGGTCTGTTGTGGGTTAGCAGCTGAAATGTAAAGTAAATTATCATCTACTGGATCAAACATAAGCTTAGTTATCCATTTATCATCTAAAGTAGAAAATGCGAGTTTTGACCACGACTCTCCTTGATCATTGCTGAAGTGTACACCTCCTTTGACAGCAGTTCCATTTGTAAGTCCAGGTTGAGCACCTATAAATATCTGATTGCTGTTACTTGGTCTTATTACTAAAGTTTCGTCCCCCCATCTATAAATGCCATTGCCACTTATTCCGCAGCCTTCATATTTTATATCCCAGCTTGTTCCGCCATCTGTAGATTTCCAAATTCCACTATGATCTCCTTGATACATATTGCCAGATGCAAAAAACATGATGTCTGGATTTGTTTGATCTAGGGCAAAGGATCTTACCCTAAACACATGACCAGATAATCTAGGAACACCAAATGTGAGCGAATTCCATTGATCCCCTCTGTCTGTGGACTTGTAAAGTCCAGCAACATCTGTTCTATTAAACACTATGTTTGGGTCTGTCGGGTGAGAAATAATCCCTGTTACCTTTCCGCCAGCATGCATTTCTAAGGCGTCCCATGTTTGAGATAGGCCAAGGATTGGCAATAGAAGTATAGAAAAGGTGTGAAATATACTTTTGAGCATTTCAGTCGTAGTTTGAATATGAAAAGAGTTGGGGACTATTGCGTAGACCAAGATAGGAATTATGAAAGGGATTAGCAATATTTTAACAACTCACGACTTTAGTCTAAGGAAAACGACTAGAGTCTTTTTTAGCTAAAAACTATATTTTAGAAAAACACTGAGCCTTTGTGATCTAGGAACACTGCTAAAGTCATCTGTATTAAAAATAGGGCTTAAGCCTTCTGACCAATTCACCTGTGCGCCAAGACTATACATTTCATTAAAGCGATAGTCAAGTTTAAGGCCTAATGCTGCACTCCAAAAGCCCGAGTTCAAATTTTCTTGGGAAGATATAATGTTTCCATTTTCAAAGGTATAGTCAGTATGGCCTGTATTGATAAAATCCAGCTGGTTCTCTAGACTTAAGATATAGTTATAGCCAAAATTGAAATTCACGCTCAAATCCAATCTGGTTTGTTGAACTAGTTTTAAATCCAAAGAAGGGTAGAGTTTTAAAATTCTGATCTTATGAATTGAATTTACTGACGCGTTTAAGGATTGGGTATTGTCCATGTTTGCGCTTGATCTACCAATAACAATGTCTGATTGAACAAAGCCATAGGGCGTTGCTAATCTTAGGTCTGAAAAATCTTGTGCTCCGTTTGTTTCTGATGCCGAGTCATAACTGAGAATTGTATTGTGACCAGACTTCACGCCAATGTCTAGAAAGGATACTCCAAAGCCCACTGCAAATACAGGGTGAACTTTTCTATGGAGGCTAAGATCTAACTGATATCCAGAACTTGTACTTTGCGAGAAATCCGCTGGACTTAACGCACCTGCGTAGTTTGAGTTTAGTCTGTCATTCCAATTCACTATTCCAGCTGAAAAGCTTAAGTAGTGGAGTCCTTCTGCAATTTTTGATTTTGAAGAATATGAAAAGTTTGCAGACAGTTCTTCCCTTGGTCCAAAACTAAAATTATCATTGAGTCTGCCTATTCGTTGTATTGTAATTGCAGACTTAGATATTTGATTGTTGGAATCCGTTGTCTGTTTATCTTTAGTTGTGCTTAAATTTGGGCTTAATGAAATTGTGCTATTTAGAGTCTTTTTAAAACTATTTGTGACTTGACTTTTCTCTGTAGTAGCAGTAGTATTAGTATTTGTAGTAGTAGTTTTAAGTTTCTTTTTTAGCGGATATAAATCATCATTTGAACCTATTATATTGTCATTCTTTTTGGTATCATTTTCTGAATATATTTCATTCTTGCTAGGATGAATGAATGCACTTGCGTTCTCTTCAGAATTTGGAATTAAAGCTACTTCTGCGTCTGATGAATATGAGATATTATTAGAGATAGTTTTGTTGCCATCATTGTTTAAAATGTTTTGTTTAGATTGAGATAATTCGCTATTTCCTTTAGTGCTTGCAAAATGATTTAGGAATAGGGCACTACTAAGTAAGAAGAGTCCGGATAGAATAAAAAGAAACATTCTTCTTTTCTTTTTTGGTTTTGAGATGGCCTCTTCAATTTTGGCATAAGTATCTGAAGACGGCTCTAGCCATGATTCATTTTCTACTGATGCATCTTGAAACTTATGTTTCAATTTGTTATCGAATTTATCCATACTTCAACTCTAAGTTTGATGTTTTTAAAATAGTTTGGAGTTGTTTTCTAGCCTTAAAAAGTTGTGATTTTGATGTGCTTTCTGAAATGCTCAACTGATTTGCTATTTCTTTATGAGAGTATCCATCCACCACGTACATATTGAAAACAACTCTATATCCATTTGGCAAGCCTTGAATTAATTTTGTAAGATCTTGAAGAGAAAGCTTATCTAAACCACTCATGCCGTCATCATGAGGAGAATTTATAACATCTACGAGATCTGAACTTATAAACTGCAAAGATTTTTTTCTTATGTGCATCAAGCAAGTGTTTATTGCAACTCTGGTTATCCAGCTCGTAAATTTACCCTTGCTTTGATCAAATTGATGAATTGAGTTATAGATGTTAATAAAAGAATCCTGAAGGAAATCTTCAGCTTCCATTCTATTTTTAGCATATCTGAGACAGACAAGAAATATTTTTCTTTTATATCTCGAATATAGCTTCTGAAACTTTGATTGATCTCCTTTTAATAGAAGACCAATTAACTCTATGTCAGTTTTTTCTATATCCATATTTGCTCTAAGCACACATCTATAGCTATTACAATTTTAAAGCTTATAAGTTTAGGAAAGTGGGCTTGAAATGAATCAAACCCACTTTTTACTATTCATATACTAATTCTTAATGATTCTCTTAATTTCTCTTCGTTCCTCTGAGGCACTGCTCAAATAATAGAGTCCTGGAGAAAGTGAAGATAAATCCACACTTTGTTCAGCATCGTTGGTACTCCATGTTTTTAACGTCTTTCCATTTACATCATGCAGTGTATATTCGTATTGTGTTGACTCAAATTCATTAAAACGTATGTTTATTTCGTTTGAGAATGGATTAGGTGCAACTTGAATATTTGTTTCTGTACTGAACACATCATTGACTGAAGACAAATTAGGAAGTAATACTGCGTCTATTACATGCACAACTCCATTATCCGTTTGAATGTCCGCAATAGTAACCTTTGCATTATCTATAAACACACCATCCGAGTTTATGCTTACGGTTACATCATTACCGTTTAGGGTAGTTGCCATTTGTCCATCACTTAAATCTGTACTTAGCACTTCTGCTCCTATCACGTGATAAAGTAAAATTTTAGTCAGATCCCCAGAAGGATCTGCAAGTAATGCTTCTACTGTTCCAGCAGGTAGTGCAGCGAATGCATCATCAGTAGGTGCAAAAACTGTAAAGGGTCCATCTCCACTTAGGGTAGTGGCAAGATCAGCTGCAATTACAGCAGTTTCCAAAGTTTGGTGTACATCACTGTTTACAATAACATCTACAACAGTGATTCTAGGTGGTAATAATACAGCGTCTAAAACATGTACAACACCGTTGTCTGTTTGTATGTCTGCAATAGTAACTTGAGCATCATTGATAAAAACACCATCTGTATTTATAGTAACTGTTATGTCTTTTCCATTTAGCGTAGTTGCCATTTGCCCATCACTTAAATCCGTACTTAAAACCTCAGCGCCTAGGACATGGTAAAGTAAAATCTGTGTAAGATCCCCAGAAGGATCTGCAAGAAGTGCTTCTACGGTTCCTGCAGGTAGTGCGGCAAATGCATCATCTGTAGGTGCAAAAACAGTAAATGGTCCATCGCCACCTAGGGTAGTTGCAAGGTCAGCTGCAATTACAGCAGTTTCCAAAGTTTGGTGTACATCACTATTTACAATAACATCTACAACAGTAAGCCTTGGTGGTAATAATACAGCGTCTATGACATGTACAACACCATTATCTGTTTGTATATCTGCTACAGTAACTTGGGCGTCATTGATAAATACACCATCTGTATTTATAGTGACTGTTATGTCTTTTCCATTTAGCGTAGTTGCCATTTGCCCATCACTTAAATCCGTGCTTAAAACTTCAGCGCCTAAGACATGGTAAAGTAAAATCTGTGTAAGATCCCCAGAAGGATCTGCAAGAAGTGCTTCTACTGTCCCTGGAGGTAGTGCGGCGAATGCATCATCAGTAGGGGCGAAAACAGTAAATGGCCCATCACCACTTAATGCGCCTGCAAGATCTGCTGCAATTACTGCTGCTTCTAATGTTGTATGTACCTCACTCTTAATTACAACATCTGCAACTGTAAATCTTGGAGGTAAAAGTACAGCGTCCAAAACGTGGACTACACCATTGTCAGTAATAATATCTGCTACCGTTACCTGTGCATCATTCATGTAGATGCCTGACATGTCAACTCTGACATCTATATATGGTCCAGCGAGAGTAGCAATACATAGACTATCATTAAGGTCAGTACTTTCTATGTTAGCTCCAGAAACATGATAAAGTAATATTTTTGCTAACTCTCCTGTTGGGTCAGAAAGTAATTCTGTAATAACGGAATCTGGAAATGCAGCAAAAGCATCATCCGTGGGAGCAAACACTGTGAATGGTCCATCACCAGAAAGTGTCTCAGCGAGTTCAGCGGCAATAACTGCAGTCTCTAAAGTTTCATGATCAGGACTATTGACAATAATATCAACAACCGTGACACGTGGTGGCAGTAACACTGCATCTATGACATGCACTACACCATTGTCAGCAACAATATCTGCTACAGTAACCTGGGCGTCATTGATAAAAACTCCATCTGTATTTATGGTTACTGTTATGTCTTTTCCATTTAGCGTAGTTGCCGTTTGGCCATCGCTAAGGTCAGTACTTCTTACATCAGCGCCTAAGACATGATATAATAGTATGTCTGTTAATGCTCCCTCAGGATCTGAAAGAAGTGCTTCCACAGTTCCAGCCGGGAGAGCATCGAATGCATCATCTGTAGGTGCAAACACTGTAAAGGGTCCATCGCCACTTAGCGTCGTTGCCAGATTAGCTGCGATAACGGCGACTTCTAAGGTTTCATGATCTGGACTGTTTACAATTACGTCTACAACTGTTTGTGCAGTTGCAGAGCTTAAAAGGATAAAAAAGAAAAGAAAATTTATTAGTTTTTTCATACTGGCTTTTTTTGATTTAGCAATACATTTCAACTAACAAAGTGCAGATTGATGCCCAGAGGTTGCCTGAGCACAAAAATATTTTTAAAAATTATAGAATTGATAAGGGATGATTGCAGAATATTGGTTTAATTCCCTGCCTAAATTGAAAGTATTAAGGTCTAAAGTATAACATCTAAAGTCTTTCTCTCTTGGGCGTGCCCTTCGTCTCGTTGCACTCGCTCAGGTCGTGTCGTCCGCAGCTAGGTCCTTCGGACTCCTGACGGACTGCTCCCACCACTCACGCGCAATTCCTTGTAAGGATATGGTTTTATTTTTGAATAGAAACTACTAAGACTTTTTGACGTACTTCGTCAAGATTACAATTTGTTGCCCTTCAATTTTTCCCTCTATATGCTCTGCATTATCATGAACGAGACGTATTCGTCTCACTGCAGTTCCTCGCTTAGCAGTAAATTTTGCTCCTTTTACATTTAGGTCTTGTATTAGGGTGACCGTATCTCCGGCTGTAAGAATATTTCCGTTCGCATCCTTATGCACTAATTGAGAAGAAGTTATACCTTGTTCTGCCCATTCTTTTGTCTCATCATCTAGGTAGATCATGGCAATTAAATCGTTTGCCCACTCTTCACTTTTTAAAATATCAAGCATTCTATATGCGAGCACCTTTACAGCATTGACCTCACTCCACATAGATTCATTCAGACAACGCCAATGGTTTTTGTCAATTTGTTCTGGAGATTCTATTTGTGTTTTACAGTTGGAACAAATTACCGCAATGTCATCAAGGCTATCTCCAGATTTAGGACTTACGATATGTTCAGAAAGTGCTTCTGCACTCCCACAGAGTTCACATACTTTCCCGCTTCTTTCTTGTAAAGCTGCTGTAATATTCATTTTGTTCTATTTATTGTAAAGTAAGCTGAAAATGCACTGAAAACATATCAGCACGTTGAGCGAAACTCAGGGATACATTTTCTGAGCCCTTTGTTTTTGTGAAAACATATGCACTCACACTTCCCAGTAGAGCACCTCCTAATACATCCCAAACATCATGCTTTTTATCAATCCCCTCAACTCTGCTGTACCCGGTAAACGTAGAGAGGAGTAAAGCAGGAACGCCATATTTCCAACCATACCTTTTTTGAAGGTAAGCAGCGGCATGAAATGCAACAGATGTATGTCCTGAAGGAAATGCATTGTAGGCTTCTGAAGGATCAGGACGTTTTTTGCGTATTGTTCTTTTTAAGGCATGAGTAAGAATAAACGTAGTACCCAATCCGTAAAAGAGTTGTATTGTGCCTTCTTTGTCTTTATGTATTCCATTCATTATTAAGGCAGACAATGGTAAACCCACTTGAATAATATCGCCACTTGTCTGAATGAATTCACGATATGAATCAGATTGGGCATGGCTTGCTAAGAAGCAACTCAAAGAAAAAAGTAAAATAAATGGAATTCTAAACCTCTTCTTCATAATAGAGCTTGTAAAATTTCCTCCCGTCTTCATCTCTACCTTTTGATATCATATTCCTATTTCCATGGATATAAACATGGAAATTTTTATCCAGTTTCAGGACACTTTTAAATACTCTAGACTGGTTCTTAACAGCAGCCATGTTTACTGAAAATGAATCTTTTAACTCTCTGTTGTTTAAGTTCTCATACTCTTGTTTGTAATCATTGAATTCCTCAATAACTTTTTCGTCCCTGAATATCTCTTTTGTGTATTCTTGTGCATCAAACTTTTCTTCTTGCTCCAAAAAGGACTTGGACCGTTGAAGTATACCTACTTCATCTCCTTTGTCTGTATTAAACATAGGTTTCATTCTGTCATCAATGAATTGTTTTGTCGCTTCAATGTAACCTTTGGTGTTATGGAAGTCGTCATCCCTGAATCTAAGTCCTAAGAAATCCTTTTGCCAGAACTGCGCGTTCTTTTCTGTATTGGATTTGTCTATGGAACATATTTTGTATCCTGAACCTTGTTCCGTATTAAAAATTATACAAGCCTTGTCAATGTGGCTTGGTAATATTCCTTGCAAAGACTCAAGAGTATATTTTTCATCGCTTTGCTCTATACGTATAAAGTCATGCTTTTTCTCGGATTTGAAAATACAGATCGCTTCCAGCATTTCGTCTTCTATTAAAACATTATTCGCATAAGCAACGATAAGTTCACCTGACTTGATGTTAGGATGTTGCGAACTATTATGTAAGTGCTGAGCAATTGATCTAGAATGTTCAAGAAGTTCTGAAGGTGCGTCGAAAATCAGCTTTGCTAATCCAAAAATTTGATTGTTTTCTTTTTTTGTGTCAAAGCTATAAAACTCAGCGAGAGTAAAACTTTTAAAGAAATACTGTAATAGGGAAGTGTGTAGGCTTGCATTGTTAAGTTCACTTAATGATGCACTCAATTCCAGATTATCTCCTTCCTCAATGCCTACGTAATGTGCACATAGTTTTTCTATGCTTGCTTCTAATGTGTTTATCATTCTAAAATATAGTTTTCATATTCGTGTTCAAGTTCTCTTTGGATGTCACCAAAGAATTTAGTTTTTTTGATTATTATTTTGCAACGTTCATCATATTCAGAAACCATTCTATTCTCTTTGATTAGAATTAGGGCTTTTGTAAATGATTGTTTGATGTTATTGTGAAGGGGGTCAGAGTAAAAATCATAGGTGTCCATAAATTCAACTGCTGTTTCAGTAGTGAATAGATAGATGTCTATCATTTCGTAAGAAAAGATGGCTTCTTTTTTCAGGTCTCTGAGAATAGTATTTATTTTCTGGATTCTAGGCCGTCTAGGTTTTCTGAAACTTTTGGTGGCGTATTTTGATGCGATCTTTTTTTTCGCCGCTGTATAGAGTTTTACTCTATCAGTTTCTGAGCCCAATTCCAATTTGTAGAATTTCTTAACGGCATCAAGCTTGTCATAGAGCAGAGTGAGTTCTGTTCTTAAATCTTCAGCTTCTAGTTGGTTGATATGTTTAACAAAAGTAGACTTACGCACGGTTTATCATTCCAGATGCAATGATACGGATATATGAGAATATTATCAGATATGAGGGCCATCCTTTTTTAAGAAAGAAAAGCTGATTATTCTAGACAATCAGCTTTTCAGTACTTTTTATATGGAACATTTCAATTCAAGAAGCAAGGATTTCCCTTATCTTCTTCTTTTGAAATAACTCTTATTCAGTTTGTGTAAACCCTGAGCAATAGAGTTGTCAAATTTCTTTCTCTCATTGATATATTGCTGTTGGAATTCTCTAAGTACATCAGGAGGAATTGCTGTTACGTCAAGCCTATAGTCTTCTACAATTTTTCTTAAGCCTGCACTTGCTTGTCTGCGTGGTTGCTCTTCTACTTTTCTTATAATTTTGTCAAAAACATTCTTGGGAGCAGTTTTTTGGTTTGGATCTTTTCTATTGTCTTTGCGCACGCCTTCTATCTCTTTCTTAAGCATGTCCAGTATACTTTCAGGTGATTTTCCTTTTTTGATTCTACTGTTTTTAGTCTTATCGTCTAAATTTTTAATCTTCTCTTTGAGGACTTTAAAAATATCCTTATCGGCTGTTTCTTCACGAGGGTTTGATTTGTTTTTTTGCTGTACATCCTCTATTGTTTTTAGGATTGTGCCTAGCACATTGTTTAATGACATGGTCTGTAATTTTACGTTGTTAGTTAAAAAAAATGTGTGGAAGAAGAACTGGTTGGCAATATAAATCAAATTATTGTGTTTGGTAGATATCGAAACAAAAAATTATACGAATGACAAGAATATTACTTGGCTGAATATCTTAAGATTAGGGGCTTTAAAATATCTTGTATTATTCAGAATTTGTGATTTACCAAAGTAGTTGCTAAAGACGATTTTCATCATCCTTGATAATACCCTTGCCTAAGGCAATTATTAAACTAAATCATTATCTTTATATAGAATGAATAAAAAGAAAACAAGAGCATGGCTTCTTCTGAGTACCTATCTAATGGTGATACTTGCTTCAGGTAGCTCTTCTTATTTATTTAACAATTCCCAAAAGCCCAAACATTTCCATGCGCATGAATCATTTGAGCATGTTCACCATGATCATACATTTCATATTGGAGTCTTTCATTTCTTAGGCCATGTTGTAGAAATTATACTCAGCTTAGAGAAGACCAATGATAGTCATGTCGCAGTAAGTTCTTCTCCAGCCCATGAAGAAAAGTTTTTACCTGATATGTTTAGTGATGCACTTAATAGTGGAATTGGGCCATTTTGTTTTCAGGCATTTGGAGTTCTAGCAAACCCACCTCCTGATGACTGGCTTATTCCATATAATTTACAATGTCCGTTTTCTCCTCTAAGAGGGCCACCCTCTGCTGTATAAGTCCTGTTTGGACTTTTTATAGCCCAACTTCTATTTATATTTTCTAGACTAAACATTTTCTAATGAAAAAAATGCTCCTGTCTGCCATTTTTATAATAGTAGCACTACTGTTTTTAATCGCATGTCATTCTCATGATCATTCTCATGATGCCCACGGTGGACATTCACATGGAACTGAAGATGAAATTGCTAGCTTATCATTCACTGAAAGAACGAGGAGCGCAGAGCTCTTTGTTGAATTTGAGCCCTTGGTCATAAATAGTAAAACCGCCTTTGCAGCACATTATTCAGATATGGTATCCTTTAAGCCGTTTGAAGAAGGGAGCCTTTCCGTACAATTAATGGATGGAGATAAAGTAATTGACAGAGCCATGGTTAACAGCCCAGCAAGCTCAGGTATTTTTAGACCTCTGCTTTCACCGTCTCAGACTGGAAAGTTTGATTTAAAGTTTATACTGCAAAGCAAGGCTATTACTGACACAATACTTCTTTCAGATATAGTCGTGTATCAGAATAGAGACAAAGCCAGAGTAAATAATCCAATCATGGGCGATGGAGGTGATGAGATTACATATTTAAAGGAACAGGCATGGAAAGTTGATTTTGCCATCGCAGAAGCTAGAAAAGAATCAATTCAAGATGTGATTAAAGTAGCTGGAGAATTTAGAGCTCTAAAGGGTGAAGAAAAAATGATTTCTTCTAAACGTAGCGGTATTGTAACATTCATAAATTCAAAACTACAAGAAGGCAGAGATCTGAGATCTGGAGAGACAGTATTTGCAGTAAGTTCCAAAGGTTTGCTAGAAAACAATTTAAGTGCAAAGATTGACCTAGCAAAAACTGAGTTAGATAGAACCAAAGCTGATTTAAATCGAGCAGAAACATTATTCGCTGATCAAATTCTAAGCGCCAAGGAATATGATAAACGCCAAGCAGATTTTAAGATGGCGCAATCTAAATATAGCAGTTTGACTGGCCAGGGAAAAGGAACGATAAGTGAATCGCTTTTTTCGCCTATCTCAGGCATTATTAAAAGTATTCTGGTAAGTGATGGGCAGTTTGTCAACGAAGGCGAACCATTAATGGTAGTATCGCAAAACAGAAAATTACAATTAGTTGCAGATGTCCCGCAGCAATTCCAATCTCAGCTGTACAATATAAAGTCGGCAAATTTTAAACCATCAGGGTCAAAGGAAGTAGAGTCGATTGATAAATACAAAGGGAAATTACTCACCGTAGGAAAGTCAGTAGATATGCAGACTGGCTTTATTCCAATTGTATTTGAGCTTCAAAATATAGGAAACCTGCTTCCTGGTACATTCACTGAGGTATATCTAAAGACAAACCGTAGCCAAGATGCTCTAGTCATCCCTAAATCCGCAATAATGAAAGATTATGAATCCCATTATGTGTTTGTGCAAACAGGAGGGGAGAGTTTTGAAAAAAGAGAAGTGAAATTGGGCATTGATGATGGAGAACATATTCAAATCCTTTCTGGGGTAAAACAGGGGGAATGGCTTGTGTCTAGGGGAGCATATCAAATTAAAATGGCTTCAATGTCAAATTCTATACCTGCACATGGGCACAGTCATTAAAATATATTAGAAATGAAAAGAAAAATTAGAATTTATAAAGCAAGCCTAATTCTCCTTCTTCTAATTATGTTTGCACATACGAACCAGGCTCAAGAATTGATTTCTTTAGAAGAAGCAATTGAGATTGCACTTGTTAATTATATAGCTGTAGATAGAGACGAATTATTAATTAATAAGTATGAGCTATTAGCAGAAGCAGGTAAACCGCAAGAGGCCACCCAATTGTATTTATCAGGAGAAGAATTTAATTTTCGTAGCCAACGTGGCATTCACTCAATAAACGTACAGCAGAATTTTAATTTACCCAACGTCTCCAATGCGTATAAAAATTATTACGGCAAGAATGCTGAGCTAGGGAAAGCCAAATTGGAGCTGACAAAGTTAGAATTGATTAGAGAAGTGAAGCTTGCTTACTATGAACTTGTGTATGCAAAAGAAAACCAAAAATTACAGAATGCAAGTTTTAAGATTTATGAGGATTTTCTTTCATTAACTACGCAAAGGTTTAATAGTGGAGAAACAGGGATACTGCCGCAGATGGCATCTAAGACTGAATTGACTAAGGCAAATCTAGAAAGGAATCGTGCGAACGAAAGATATGTTATCGCCTTATCTCTGTTTAATAGTTGGTTGCAAGACGATACAAACTATGATGCAATTGGGAAATTAGACCATTCTCATGTTTCTCAAAAATTAGAACATCCTGAAACCGCGCATCTGCTTTTTTTTGAGAGTAAAAAGGATCTAGCAATGAGCAGTATAGCAATGAAAGAAACGCAATTTTCGCCGCAATTAAATACTGGCTTTAAACTCCAAACAATCAGAGATTTTTTTCCACTCTTTGGCTATCAGATAGGTGTGAACATGCCACTCTTTAGAGGTGCTATGAAAAAGCAAGTAGAGGCATCCAGATTAGAAGTGGAAATCATTGAGGCAGATAAACAGTTGCAATCACAAAAGATAAATAGAAATCTGACTGAATTAGAATATCAGATAGAACATCAGCAGCGCATTATAGAAAGTATTAGAGAAGATTTACTTCCTATAGTAAACGAACAAGTGGCATTAACCCACAAAGCTTTTCTCGCTGGAGAAACTTCTTACCTGAATTATGTGGATGGACTTAAAGAAGTGAAAGCAGCAAATAAGGAATTATTGAATGAAATGTATACGCTAAAGCTACTTGTGACTGAGAGGGAGTATTGGACAGGTCACTAGATATCAAAATAAGTTAAGAATGCTAAATAAGTTAATAAAGATATCACTGGACAACAGACTCTTGGTTCTAGTTCTGTTTGCTCTTATTATGCTTTTGGGAGTATATATAGGCAGGAATATGGATGTAGATGTATTTCCTGATCTGTCTGCGCCTACGGTAACAATAATGACTGAGGCACATGGTATGAGTACACTTGAGGTAGAACGGATGGTTAGCTATCCTATAGAATCCGCATTAAATGGTGCACCTAATATGAGAAGGGTAAGATCATCATCTGCCATGGGAATATCTGTAGTCTATGCAGAATTTGAATGGGGAACAGATATTTATCGAGCCCGACAAATTGTAGCTGAGAAAATTGCTACCATAGAAAACAAATTACCTGATGAGGTATCCAAACCAATATTAGCACCTATTTCCTCCATTATGGGAGAAATAATGATTGTAGGATTGCAATCGGATTCATTGAGTAAAATGGATTTGAGAACGATTGCTGATTGGAATATAAGGCCTCAACTTTTATCAACACAGGGAGTAGCGCAGGCTATTGTGCTAGGAGGAGATTACAAGCAATATGAAATTGCCTTATCGCCTGAGAAAATGAAATTTTACAATGTCAATCTAAAACAAATAGAACGTGCAGCAAAAGCTGCAAGTAGTACGGCATCTGGAGGGGTAATGAATGAGTTTGGAAATCAATATGTAATTATAGGAGAGGGTAGAACAAATTCATTAACAGAAATAGGAGAAAGCTTAGTTAAGTTTGAAAATGGGAAAAGGATAACAATAAATGATCTTGCAACTGTGAAAATATCTGCTGCTCCAAAAATAGGAGATGCTTCCATATCTACCAAGCCTTCAGTAATTATCGTTGTTATGAAACAACCCAATGCGAATACTTTGAAACTGAGTAAGGAACTAGACATTGTCTTGTCAGGCATGGGGAAGCAAATTCCTAATTTGACAGTCAATACACAGATATTTAGGCAGGCTGATTTTATACAAGCCTCAATAAATAATCTTAAAAAGACGCTCTTAGAAGGGGCCTTGTTTGTATCGCTTGTGTTGTTATTATTTTTATTTAATTGGCGCACGACAGTAATATCTTTAATTGCTATTCCAGTATCATTACTTGTCACGATTATCGTTTTAAAGCTTTTGGGTTTTACTATAAATACGATGAGCCTTGGAGGTATGGCAATTGCCATAGGCGCATTAGTTGATGATGCTATAATAGATGTTGAAAATATATTCAAGAGATTAAGAGAGAATGCGAACAAAGCTTCTGAAGCGCGATTGGGGGTTTTAAAAATAATTTATGACGCGTCTAGTGAGATAAGGAACTCTATATTGATTGCGACTCTGATTATAATAGCGGCATTCATACCCCTTTTCTTTTTGAGTGGAATGGAAGGGAGGCTTTTACAACCACTTGGTGTATCATTTATCATTGCCATTTTTACCTCACTTTTTGTAGCAGTTACCCTGACGCCTGTTTTGAGTAGTTATCTATTGACCAATAATAAAGATCTCCAGAAACAAGCAAATGGTAGTATAGTAGAGCGCTTCTTTGGATCTGCATATAAAACCGTACTGCAAAAAGTCTTAAGGTTTCCAAAAACAATAATTCTTGTTGCTTTTGTATTGTTTGCCTTTGCGGTTTTCTTATTGACAAACTTAGGTAGAACATTTCTGCCAGAATTTAATGAGGGTTCTCTAGTTATAAGTGTTGTCACCCCACCTGGGACATCATTAGAAGAATCAAACAAAACAGGAAAACTAGTAGAGGAACAGTTGTTAGAATTAGATGAAATTTCTATAACCTCAAGACGCACGGGAAGAGCTGAAATGGACGAACATGCCCAGGGTGTGGAAGCGTCAGAAGTGGATGTTCCTTTTGCATTAGGTGAACGTGGCGAGGCAGAATTTCTTGAAGCCGTTCGTGAAAAATTATCAATGGTAGGAGGCGCGAATATAACCATTGGCCAGCCTATCTCTCACCGTATAGATCATATGCTATCTGGAACACGGGCTAATATTGCTATTAAATTATTTGGTTCTGAGCTCAATACTTTGTTTAATAAAGCGAATGAGATTAAAAATGAAATTGAATCCATTGAAGGCTTAGTGGACTTAAGTGTAGAACAGCAAATTGAAGTCCCACAAATACGCATTGAACCCAATAGATTAATGCTATCAAAATATGGTATTACTCTTGATAATTTCATGGAACATATTGACATGGCCTATGCAGGAGAAAAAATAGATCAGATTTATGAGGGGCAGAAGAGTTTTGATCTTGTCATGCGCTACGATGAGGAATATAGAAATTCACTAGAAGCATTGAAAAATAGTTATTTGAGTGCGAGTAATGGCAAAATGGTTCCTCTAAATTATGTTGCGGATATCGTTGAGTCATCAAGCCCCAATTCTGTGAGCAGAGAAAGGGTGCAAAGAAAAATTGTTGTTTCTGCAAATGTTTCTGGGCGCGACCTTAGAAGTGTGGTGAATGATATTCAAGATGCTGTTTCTTCCCAGATAAATTTACCAGAGGGTTATTTTGTGGAATACGGAGGGCAGTTTGAAAGTGAAGAGCGGGCAACAACACTCTTATTATGGACTTCCATAATTTCCATACTTCTCATATTTTTCTTACTCTATTTCGAATTCGGTAGTCTGAAGTTAGCAGCCATAGTCCTTATTAATCTACCTCTTGCCTTAATTGGAGGTGTCTTTATCGTCTATTTCACTTCTGGAATTATTTCTATCGCATCTACAATTGGCTTTATTAGTTTGTTTGGTATTGCAGCACGAAATGGTATTTTATTAGTAAGTCGGTATCAGGTTTTGGAGAAAGAAGGAAGAGGAATTTTAGAGGCTATAAAATTGGGATCACTAGATAGGCTTAATCCTATTTTAATGACAGCCCTGACCACTGGACTTGCTCTTGTCCCTTTGGCAATGGCAGGGCATGATCCAGGGAATGAGATTCAAAGTCCTATGGCCTTGGTGATCTTGGGAGGATTGATAAGTGCTACGTTTTTGAATTTGTTAGTGGTTCCGGCTGTTTATTTTTTGATGAATAGAAGAAAAACGATTAACAAATAACTTTCTTTTTAGACTCCTGTCAAATTTATTTGTGTTGTTCTGCATCTAAAATATATTTAAACACATCAAAAGGTGTGACCAGTCCAATGAATATATTGTTATCAAGAACAGGTATGTAATATTGACGATGTGTAACAAAGAACTCCAATGCTTCAAGAATAAGAGATTCTGTGCCTAGGACTTTTATTTCGTGACTTTTATAGAAATCTTCTACGCGCAATTGACTGATATCAACCATCTTTCCACCAGTTTTAACTATAAATTTGTTAGCCTTATTAACGGCTTGAAAGTCTTGTTTTATTAAAACACCTCGAAATTCATTACCAACTACAACTGGTAAAATATTTTTTTTAATACGATCAAAAATTGCTTTTGCTTTTTCTATGGTATCCTTTGGGTGTAGGGTTGTAATTCTGGTATTTGTTATTTCTGTTATTTT
Organism: uncultured Saprospiraceae bacterium; assembly: GCA_937967615.1. Classification (GTDB taxonomy): domain Bacteria; phylum Bacteroidota; class Bacteroidia; order Chitinophagales; family Saprospiraceae; genus CALCMJ01. The sequence goes on along the minus strand of CALCMJ010000015.1, from coordinate 11,267 downwards.
AGTGTTTAGATTTGTTTTCATAGCTAGGGTCAAGTTTAAAGCAGTAATAAGTTAAGAACTTTCATGCAAATATTTTTTTTATTAAACACAAAATGAAGAGTGGAATAAATGGATTGCTTAAACACAACTAATCCACAGATGAATCTTGAAGGCCTTCAATCAAATCATCAATATTATTGATTAATTTCCTTCTTTTTATTTTTGCATTTTCAATAGTTTCCTCCTTGTTGGTAGGATTAGACACTTGAGAATTGTAGTAGTTTATTACTGTACTCATGGCATTTATTTTAGCAGATAAATGGGTCTGTTTTACTTGCTCTTTAAGAGCTTCTTGGGATTGCTGTTGCGCTAAGGTTGCTTTTTTTAATTCCTTTCGATTCAACGTAATCTCCTTTCTATTCATTTTTATTTCTTCGCGTTGCAGAATAATCGTATAAATCAATCCTGCAAATGCAAAACCTGAAAATAGAGCATTTACTGCACCAAACATATCGCCGAAAGTTCCCCTCGTAGACCAGTCCGGAGTCATAGTATAAATTAAAATCCCTGATAGCGCCCAAATTATAATTATTGCAATTGTAAGAAGTATGAGTTTTGAATTGGCGTTATTCCTTGTCATTTTGAATTGGCATTTTATTTTTAAACATGACTGTTCGGTGCGGAAAGGGTATTTCGATATGATTTTTGTCAAAGGCCTTTTTAATACTTCTCAAAACATCCCAGGTAAGGTTTTGTGAATCATCAAAATCTTTTGTCCATACAAATGCCCGCAACGTAACTGCGAAATCGCCAAGACTGACAACTTTAATTTGGACAGGGTCAATGCCATTCTTCTTTTCACCATTTGTTCTTGCATCAATATAATAGGGATGCTGCAATATTTCATTCCGAATAATTTCCTCAGCTTTATCTAGGTCTGCATCATATGCAATTCCTATATCTACGAATTTTCTAATTTTTTTATCCGTAATGCTTGAGTTTACAATTATATCCTCACTCATAATGCTATTTGGAACTACAACCCTTCTAAACTCAAAGTCTTTTATTATTGTATGTCTAATAGTTATTTCTTCAACCACCCCTTTATGGCCATTTGAAATTTGTATAGTATCTCCAACTCTAAATGGTCTAAACATTAAGATAAATAGTCCGCCTATAATATTAGCAATAGCTTTTTGTGATGCAAAACCGATTGCGGCAGCAAGAACTCCAGCACTTGCAAAGAGGGCTGTCCCTAATGAATTAAAGTAAGGTATTTTTTGAAATACCCAGATTAAGCCGATACTATAAACGACAAAGCTTATCGAGTTTTTAAGGAAAATGAAATTCGTAGGATCTGCATGAAGTTTTTTACTATTGCGCTTTATAAAGAAATCCAGAGATTTTCTCAAGATATAGGTTAAACCTGCAACCAAGAGTAGTGTGAATATTATTAAAAATATGTATTCTGTATTTTTTTGAATCATTTTTTTAATTGTTAAGTATCATAAGACGCTAAATGAAATAAAGAGTCACAAAGTGAAATATTAATTTTGTCTTTCCATTCATTCCCTCTCTTGTCTATGTTTAAAGGTATGCTTTTAAAGGACGAAAATAGAAACAAAGCTTTTTTGACTACTGGTTTTTTGTAAATGTCCCTCAGCTTCCTCCTTTTAGTCGACTCATATAAATTCAAATACACCTATTGTAGCTAGGTATTATTTTAAAAAATCTGAAAATCCTAAACCCTGCCTTTGAAACCTTGAAACCATATGACTTGAAAATCAAGAACCTGAAAACCCTCATTTTTTCATCTAGGAGGATACAAGATATCTCACTCCTTTTTTTTTCTAAGAAGATACAAGATCCCTCACTCCCTTTGGTCGTTCGGGATAAATTCGAAGACGTCTTTTGCCATGCAAAAGTCTTTCTCATTTACTTTCCAATACAAAACCTACTGAAGATGCTTTCAAGAAGATCATCCGAGCTAATCACTCCAGTGATTTCCCCAAGACTATAAAGAGACTGCCGTATATCCATCGCAACAAGATCTGCACTGATTCCTGATTTTAAACCTTCTAGAACCTTGCTGAGAGAATTGTCCGCATTGTAGAGCGCTTCAAAATGTCTGTTGTTTACAACTATTGTTTGGTCCAGCATCTCTGGATTTTCAATTATGTTCTGATAGAGGAGGTCTTTCAGCGCCTCAATGTTCATTTTATTTATCGCGGATGCTGAAATAAGATTATCCTGAGAGATCATGCCTTCCTTGTAGAAACTCTCTAATTTGGAATACGGATTTAAATCCATCTTATTAGCAACAAATATTTTTCTACTTTTCAACTTGAGTTCTTCATTGACTTGTAAGAAATCATCTACATCCTGCCATAAATCTTCTGGCTTCAATTCTGTGACATCAAAGACATATACGATCAATGTGGACTGATCTATTTTTTCTTTGGTTTTTGCTACACCTAGTTTTTCAATAGAATCCTGTGCTTGTCGAATTCCAGCAGTGTCTATTAATCTAAACTTGATACCTCTAATGTTCAGGCTTTCTTCTATGGTGTCACGTGTCGTTCCTGCAATATCAGAAACAATCGCCCTGTCTTCATTTAAAAGCGCATTGAGTAATGTTGATTTTCCAGCGTTGGGCCTTCCAGCGATAACCGTAGAAACTCCGTTCTTGATAACATTGCCATATTGGAATGACGCAATCAGCCTTTGCATGACGCCTTTGATTTTTAAAACCAAAGCTTCCAGTTTGCTGCGATCTGCAAATTCAACATCCTCTTCTCCAAAATCTAATTCTAATTCTATAAGTGCAGAAAAGTCAATCAGCTCCTGTCTAAGCTCCTTAATAACATTTGAAAATCCACCTCTTAATTGCTTAAGTGCAAGATCGTGCGTAGAAGCATTTTCTGAAGCGATCAGATCTGCTACCGCCTCTGCTTGGGATAAATCAAGTTGCCCATTTAAGAAGGCTCGCATCGTAAACTCTCCTGGATTGGCCATACGCGCACCATTGCGAATAAATAACTTTACGATTTCTGAAAGTATATAAGGCGATCCGTGACAACTGAGCTCTACTGAATTTTCTTTGGTGTAACTTCTTGGTGCAATAAAGACGGATGCCATGCATTCATCCAGCATCTCATCATTTTCATTTTTTATTTTTCCATAATGTACGGTGTTCCCTTCTACCTTTTCTAAATTCTTCCCAAAGAAGAATGTATCAACAATACGTATTGCCTCCGTGCCGGATAATCGGATTATGCCTATAGCGCCCTGTCCGGGTGGAGTTGCGATGGCTACTATTGTTTCATTATGCTCTGTACTCACGCTGCAAAGATAGTGGTGGAATTCACGATTTCAATATATGGACTTGAATTTCTATTTATTTCTTCTGACTAAAAAGCCATGGGAGTAGCTCCTCTTCTTCATATGCCCTGGTCCAGACATTATGTTCGCCATCATGATACTCCGTATAACGGGGGATGCCTCCATGTTCAATATAGTTTGAAATAAATTGTTGAGAAAAATCGACAGAAACGACTGGGTCCATAGCACCGTGAAAATTCCAAATTGGAACATGGGTGTATCTGTCTACTTTGGTCGTATCAGCTCCGCCGCATATAGGAATCGCCGCTGCAAAGACTTCTGGCCTACGACTCAGTAAGTCAAACGTTCCAAATCCGCCCATTGATAAACCAGATATATATATCCTGGATTTATCTACTTGCGGGTCTTGAAGGAGTTTATCTAAAATTGAAATTACCTTCCCCATTGCTGGGGTAGGGGTATCACTCACTTTGACAGACCACTCGCCTCCCACTGTATTTACATGTGCCCAATAATCCTCTTCAGGGCATTGCGGGAAAACGAGTATGCATGGATTCTTTTCTTGTACTTCAGGGGAAGAAAGAATAGGAGCTATGTGTACTAGTTGTTTCTCATTGTCATTTCCCCGCTCTCCTGCACCATGAAGGAATAAAATCAGTGGGAGTTTTTTGCCTTCAGCATAATCGTCTGGATAAAAACTTCTGTAGGAAAGTCCTTGTTCTGATGTAGATTTTTTCCAAGATCCATCCACTTCTTTGCATTGTGTATACATCATAATTATCATCAATAAGTAAGTTATTCTCATAGCTATATTCTTTTCAATTGCAGCTTGAATAAATATATGAAAAATGCTTGTATTGCTTAATGGGCTTATTTGGAAGGGATATTAGCGCAAACCATTCTTTTTTATCTAAAGCCTAAAAAATGGTTTGCTTTTTGCATTGTATTTATGTTAAGATGACACAATCATATATACCAACAAGGGCAAACATATCCAGAGCTTCTATTCAGAGGCTATATATATCTATGCGCCACCTCTTTTTAAGAGGATCTTATAAGCCTCTAGGAGCTTCTGGGGAAGCAATGATCACAGCTATGTTAAACTTGGAGCCTGAGATTTATGGAAGTATGGGGGATCAAGAAAGGGTAGAGCTAGATGGCCTCTTGTATATTTTTCAAAGACTCCCACAAGGGATTGAAGAATGCCGCTATGTTAAGATGATAGGTAAGGAAGGATATGGTTCCTCAGAATTTGATGCAATAGTCCCAAGTAAAAGACGACGTAATTGTTTCAGGATTGACGAAGAACAGATGTACATAGAGATGACAAGGGGAAGAAGTGACATCTACGACGTACTTACTCACTTAACCTTCATGTACATTGAAGCAGAAAAAATAAGAAGGCACGCACTGGATAATAAAAACAGAATGAAGCGTGAATGGAAAATGCTGGGCACGATCATTGAAAAAATAAAAGCAAATCAATCCTTCAATAAAAAAGTAGCCTATACATATTTGAGTGTCCTTTTAGGAAGAACCTTTGATGAAACTGTAGAAGCATGCGAAAAATTTGAGAAGGCTAAAAAAGTAAACAGTCTTTTTAATATCGTGTATTGGTTAGGGCAGAGAAGTATTGAAGAAGAGACTGCGCAGAATGATCGTGAAATAAGTTTTTCAGCATTCTTGCAAGATATGGTGGGGCAACATACCCATGGCGAAATTTGGGCAAGCAGAGTTAAACAATATTTAGTTGATAATAACTTAGAGAAAAGACCTGTGCATATTATAAGCTCAAATATGCATAGTGTACGCAATGCATTCTTTGCTAAAGCAGCATTGGGTCTTAAAAGACAAAGTCTTGAAACAATCGCACAAAAACTGTCCCAAAGCAAGGCAGCAAAGGAAAATGAAAAGGTGAGAAAGTATGCGCTCAAAAATGGGATGACAGAACTTTTGGATGATAGTGGAGCAAACATAAATGTACAGATCTTTGATTGTGCTAAAATTCAACTGGACGCCTTCAGAAAAAAGAAAATTCCTAAGTCAAAAGATGTCATTGTTGTTATGGATTATGCCTTTGGCGAACAAGCATTTGAGTCCATGGATGAGTTACTCAAACCTTACGAAAATGGATCTAAGGTTCCTATCAATATAAGCTCTATCAGTATCATGGGTAAGGCAGGTATTCTTGAAGGCAAGAAAGGAGATATTATGGTGCCCAATGCCCACATTTTTGAAGGAAGTGCAGATAACTATCCGTTTAAAAACCAATTTGATAGTACTGTATTCCAAGATTCTGGATTGGGTGTTTATAAAGGGCCAATGATAACTGTTCTTGGGACCTCACTACAAAACAAAGATATTCTAAGGTATTTCCATTTGTCATCTTGGGGTGCCTCAGGATTAGAGATGGAAGGCGCGCACTATCAAAAGGCCATTCAGGCTGCATCGCAGATAAGAAATAGTATAAAAAAGAATGTTGTGTTAAGATACGCATACTATGCGTCAGATAACCCTCTACATTCTGGAAGCACTTTAGCTTCAGGTGGTTTAGGTGTGGATGGTGTAAAATCAACCTATCTTATTACCACAAGTATACTCCAATCCATCCTCAGTTAATAAATCCAGCAAGTTTTCTAATAATTTTATCTTTGCCTTAGAAACACTCTATAAGCATGGCTACAATTATTGAAAAATCCACGATCAAATTTTTAAACGACCTAGCGAAGAATAATAATCGGGACTGGTTTAAGAAAAACAAAGTGCGTTATGATGCTGCTTATGCAAATGCAAAAGCATTTATGGCAGATCTAGAAAAAGAATTGCAAAAGCATGACGATATTGAAAAATCAAAACTTTTTCGAGTACACAAGGACGTAAGATTTTCCAAAGATAAAACGCCGTATAATACTGATCTTCGATTTGCTTTTACTAGAGAGGGTGTATACAGGCGAGGAGGCTGTTATTTGAAAATAGGAGCTAAGGATAGTTTTATTGCTGGTGGCTTTTGGAGGCCGGAGCCTAAAGATCTTAAACTTATAAGATCACATCTAGCTGTTGATGCTAAGCAGTTAAGAAAGATCGTAGCAAGTAAAAAGTTTAAAGATAATTTTGGGATTCTAGAAGGAGAAAAAGTAAAGACAGCACCTAAAGGCTTTGATAAAGAACATCCTAATATTGATCTTCTTAGACATAAGTCTTTCATAATAGACAAGAAAATAGATAAGAAGATCGTAACAAGCGACAAACTTATAAAGGAGGTTTCCAATGGCTTTAAAGCTATGAGACCATATTTTAATTATATGTCGGAAATATTAACACACGATCTGAATGGCGTGCCGCTTTATGGGTAGGTAGCTTCGCAAGGTTTCCGCACTGTGTGCTGGTTTTCATGCTTCGCATTGGTTTTCGCACTTCGTGCTGGGTTTTAGTTAACAGGATTTGAAACAGATTTTTTGGAATTGTAATAATTACCAAAATTTCCTTAAAACCTCCTCTACGCTGTATACACAATCTTACGCATACGCATACTCTCAGGCGTCACCTCCAAATATTCATCCTTACTAATATACTCCATCGCTTCTTCAAGAGAAAACTGAATCTTTGGTGCAATCTTTACAGCATCATCTGCTCCTGAAGAACGCATGTTGGACATCTTCTTTCCTTTGATGACATTTATCGCCATGTCATTCTCTCTTACATTTTCTCCTATAACCTGGCCCTTATACACCTGATCTCCTGGCTCAACAAAGAATCTACCTCTGTCTTGAAGTCTATCAATGGCGAAAGCAAGCGCTTGTCCTTGTTCCATAGAAACAAGTGAACCTTTTATACGTCCTGGGATATCTCCTTTGTGTGGTTCATATTGCATAAACCTATGTGTCATCACAGCTTCACCTGATGTAGTGGTAAGCATGATATTTCTTAATCCTACAAGTCCGCGCGAAGGAATCTCAAATTCTAAATGTTGTACATCCCCCTTAGGCTCCATAACCTTCATTTGTCCTTTACGTTGTGTAACCAACTCAATCACTTTCCCGGCATGACTCTCTGGAACATCTACCACTAAAAACTCTACTGGTTCGTGCTGTCTTCCGTCTATTTCTTTGATGATAACTTCTGGTTTCCCTACCTGTAATTCATATCCTTCTCTACGCATTGTTTCTATTAATACTGAAAGATGCAGAATCCCTCTTCCATACACATTAAACTTATCCTCTGTATCTGTAGGTTCTACCTTTAAGGCAAGATTTTTTTCAGTCTCTTTATACAGTCTATCTCTCAAGTGTCTTGAGGTTACAAACTTTCCTTCCTTTCCAAAAAATGGAGAGTTGTTAATCGTAAACAGCATACTCATCGTAGGCTCATCTACTTCTATTCTTTCTAGTGCTTCTGGGTTTTCAACATCCGTGATTGTATCTCCAATGTCAAACTCATCCAATCCTACGATCGCACATATATCTCCACAACGCGCCTTTGTTACTTTAATCCTTCCTAAGCCTTCAAACAAAAACAACTCCTTAATACGTACTTTTTTATGCGAACCATCTTTCTTGATGATCATATAGTCTTTGCCCGTTTCTAAATCTCCTCTGTATATTCTACCAATTGCTATTCTACCTTGGAAAGCTGTATAATCCAATGAGGTGATCTGCATCTGTGGCGTTCCTTCATGATATGGCGCTTCTGGAATTTGATCTATAATGCATTGCAGTAGCGGAAGGATATCTTGAGTTCTCTTTTCATGATTAAAACTCATCCAACCAAATTTTGATGAACCAAAGAGTGTTTCAAAATTTAATTGGTCTTCAGTTCCTCCTAGATTAAACATAAGATCAAATACATCTGATTGTACTTCTTCTGGTGTACAATTTTCTTTATCCACCTTGTTCACTACAAGAATAGGTTTAAGACCTAGTTCTAAAGCCTTAGTTAATACAAATCTTGTCTGTGGCATTGCACCCTCAAATGCATCTACAAGAAGTAATACACCATCTGCCATCTTCAAAACACGCTCTACCTCACCTCCAAAATCGGCGTGACCAGGAGTATCAATAATGTTAATTTTAACACCAGCAAACTCTACGGATACGTTCTTGGAAGTAATTGTGATACCTCTTTCCCTTTCTAGATCATTATTGTCAAGGTGGAGCTCTTTACGCTCTTTTCTATCATCCATCACCTTACAAGCGTCTATAATCTTATCTACCAGGGTAGTTTTACCGTGATCGACATGGGCAATTATGGCAATATTTCGAATAGGTTTCATCCAGATTTGTATTTAAGCCGCAAAGATGTTTAAAATAAATAGCATATAGGTCCAAAGAATGAAACTATATTTGCGCCTTAATGAGAAGAAGGACTAATTTTATATTGATTATCATAGGTTTACATCTATTCTTAGACGTATATACATATTATGGTTTTAGGAGCCTTTTAGCTGATCCTAAGCTTCTTAAGATATTCACGGTCCTGTATCTCTGCTCTTCTGCTTTCGTCTATTATTGTCTATTTCAGTTCTATCAGGGGATGCAAGAGGGGAGTTTCTTTAGAGGATCCCATCTTAACTTTTACATTGGCATCATTCTTACTTCATTGGTCAGCAGGATCTTTTTTGTTGGTTTTCTGTCCATTCAAGATGGGGGGAGATTCTTGATTGGAGCCTACACCTGGATTACTAATCTTGGTGGCGAAAAGCCAGAAATGTATTTTCCATCAAGGAGGAAGTTCCTCACTATGGGTGCCGCAGTTCTAGGAGCGATCCCACTCTTTTCCATGATCTATGGAATTTCTAAAGGCAAATACAACTATAAAGTAAATACAATCAAACTCGCATTTAAAGATTTACCCAAAGCCTTTGACGGATTTAAGATTGTACAGATTTCAGACATTCATGCAGGTAGTCTAGATAACAAAGAAGAATTTGAAAGAGGGATTGCATTAGTCAATGCACAAAATCCAGACTTAGTTGTTTTCACTGGTGATATGATCAATTCTGAAAAAGAAGAGCTAGACCCTTGGATGGAAAGCATTGGCAAATTGCAAGCGAATCATGGGAAGTACGCAGTCACAGGAAACCATGATTATTATGGTTTGTACCAGTTAGACGATGATGACAAAGAAGGGAAGAAAGCGTACATGCAAGAATTTTTTGATAAGTTCCCAAAGATGGGCTTCCAACTGTTGAACAATTCCCATGAAAAGATTTCTCTTGGTGAGGATAGCATAACTCTAGTTGGTGTAGAGAATTGGGGCAAGGCCCGTTGGTCACCTAAGTATGGTGATCTAGAAAAAGCCATGGAAGGAGTTGAAGAAGATGCATTTACCGTTATGCTTACTCATGACCCCACACACTGGGACGAACAAATTTTACCGCATAAAAAACACGTGCACCTAAGTGTATGTGGCCATACCCACGGCTACCAGTTTGGAATAAAAATGCCTGGCTTTAAGTGGAGCCCAGCGCAATACTCCTATCCTAGATGGATGGGCTTATATGAAGAAGACAGTCAGTACCTCTATGTAAATACTGGTTTTGGTTTTCTCGCCTTCCCGGGAAGAGTAGGGATGTGGCCAGAGATATCTGTTTTTGAATTAAGCAGCGTAGGATAATTGAAAGAGTAGAATGGAGAATGAACAAAGATTTCAATGCTTCTTTCTTACTTGCCTGCCAAGGTATGCAGTTAGGTTTTTTAATTAACATTTCTTATATTTCTTTAGGCTGTATCCCACTAGATAAATCTAGAGGGTCGGCGTCTTACATACTCGCTTATTCCGCTCGGTACTCCACTGCGTTTCGTACTGGTCCTTCAGACCATATTCCAGGTGCCTTACAGGAGCAATTCGCAAATCACAATTAACAGGAATGTATCTTCATGCTTTAAGGCTGGAAGATGCAGTCATAAGTTACACTTCAAAAAGTTTAGCAATCTATTTTCAATCACTGTATGTATACAGCAGTTTAGCTTATTCAATGGCAAGAAATTGCTCAAACTCCATAGAGTGACTCATTACAATTAACAGTTAACAAAGGAATTGCTAATTGTAAAAGCTTATATAATTTGAATTCTACGTCTTATTATTATAGAAATAGTTTTTGGTTCATTTATATTATTGAACATTTCTCGCAAGGAGAATGATATTAATTGTATTAGATATTGCCCAATCTCTGTAGAAGTGACAACAAATGAATAGATTCATCAATACTAATTTTAGAAATAGGTGCAATTCCTTGCTTCCCTTTTCTATAATTTAGATATTTAGATAGTAAGCAAATCATATTTATTATGAAAAAATATATCACTCTTATTCTATTTTTCGCTCTCATCGTCTTTTGTCCTGTACTGAACAGCCAATGCTACGAAGTTGGTATTACAGATCCTCCTATTTTTGAAGTAATAGTATTAACAATTGAACCGCCAGTTTATATACCTCAAGTAATTTTTGAATTCTGTAATGAAGAAGAGGAAATCCCAAACGACGCAAATGGGAATACGACTATAACGTTGTGTAGTTCAGATGGATTAATTGCATTGGATCCACCTACGCCTAATTCTGGTGTTGATATATTTGAATGGACTTTAGATGGAAATTGTTGGATTGGAGAAATACCAGCAGGATCAACAACTCCCACAGGATGTATACAATATGTACTTGTTTATGATGTGATTAATCTTGAATTGGCAACGAATTGCGTAGACTTCAGCATACAGCCAGCGGGTATAGTTTCTGATAATGCTTGCTCTGATCCAGCTGACGACTTTATTTCAGGTTGTTTTGACCCATTATTAGTTTTACCAGTTGAGTTACTAGATTTTACTGCAACAAAATTACATCATGAAATTTTATTGGAATGGTCCACAGCTACTGAGGTAAACAATGCTTACTTTGAAGTAGAACGTTCAGCTGATGGTTTAAGATTTGAAAGCATGGATGTTGTAAAGGGA
>CALCMJ010000014.1 GCA_937967615.1 uncultured Saprospiraceae bacterium | reverse complement strand
AAAGTAGATGCGATAGAAATATCTCATGGAGATGGATTGACGGGTGGAAGTTTCAATTATGGATTTGGAGCACATACGGATTGGGACTGGATAGAAGGAATTGCTGAACATCTCACGCATGCAAAACTCACTACCCTTCTTATTCCTGGAATTGGCACCATAGAAGATTTAAAGAGAGCAAGAGAATTGGGCGTGGAATCTGTGCGCGTTGCAACACATTCTACTGAGGCTGATATTTCAGCTCAGCATATTGAGGCTGCTAGGAAGATGGGAATGGATGTTGCGGGATTTCTTATGATGGCACATATGAATGATCCCAAAGGCTTAGCTGAACAAGCAAAGTTGATGGAGGATTATGGGGCGATGTGTGTTTATGTAACTGATTCCGCAGGAGCATTATTAATGGATGGTGTCAGAGATAGGATCAAAGCATTCAAGGAAATTTTAAAGCCAGAAACTGAAATTGGAATTCATTGTCATCATAATCTTTCTTTGGGAGTGGCAAATACAATTGTAGCTATGGAAGAAGGAGCTAATCGCTTGGATGCGTCATTAGCAGGGATGGGTGCAGGTGCTGGGAATTGTCCATTGGAAGTATTGATTGCGTGTTTAAATAAATTAGGTGCAGAACATAATTCTGATTTGTTCCAATTAATGGATATTGCAGATGATGTTATTCGACCTTTGCAAGAGAGGCCAGTTCAAGTGGACAGAGAAACACTTTCGTTAGGCTATGCCGGCGTGTATTCTAGTTTTTTACTTCATTCAGAACGTGCGGCTAAGAAATATGGCTTGGATACACGGACTATCCTCAATGAACTTGGGAAGAGAAAAATGGTAGGCGGTCAAGAAGATATGATTGTAGATGTGGCATTAGATATTTTGAAAAAACAGAAAGCATAATTGTATATGAAACTTATTAGTAATTATATCAATGGTGAATTAGTAGCTCCCAATTCTGGAAATTACATTGACCTGTATGACCCTTCCACCGGCAGGGTCTATTCCCAGGTTCCTGACTCAGATGCATCAGATGTACAAAAGGCTGTTGACTCTGCACAAGCTGCATTTCCAAGTTGGGCATCAACGTCGATTGAGGAAAGAAGTAAGATCCTGACTAAAATTGCTGATTTGATAGAATCAAATATTGAGAGATTAGCAGAAGCAGAGTCATTGGATAATGGTAAGCCTATTTGGCTCGCAAAGAAAGTAGACATTCCAAGAGCATCTTCTAATATGCGTTTTTTTGCTCAAGCAATTACTCAGTTTTCAACGCAAGCCCATGAAATGACTGATGCAATCAATTACACGCTCAGGCAGCCCTTAGGTGTGGTGGGTACAATTTCTCCTTGGAATCTACCCTTGTACTTATTTACATGGAAAATTGCACCTGCTTTAGCAACAGGAAATACTGTAATCGCAAAACCCTCTGAGGTTACTCCTATGACAGCCTTTCTCCTATCTGAAATTTGTATTGAAGCAGGATTACCAAAAGGTGTTTTTAATATCGTCCATGGAGATGGCTTAAAAGTAGGAGCTGAAATTACGAAGCATCCTAAAATAAAAGCTATTTCGTTTACTGGCAGCACAAAGGTGGGTGCGGAGATTGCAAAAGTTGCAGCACCTGTGTTTAAAAAAGTTTCGTTGGAAATGGGAGGTAAAAATCCAAACATCATTTTTGCCGATTGCAATTATGAGAAAATGCTTAAAACAACGGTACATTCTTCTTTTTCTAATCAAGGGCAGATATGCCTTTGTGGTTCACGCATATTTGTTGAAAAATCTATCTATGAAAAATTCAAAACAGATTTTGTAGAACGCACCCAAGCTTTAAAGGTTGGACATCCAAAATCAGATTCTGTGTATTTAGGGGCGGTAGTTTCTAAACCACACTATGATAAGATTCTTTCTTATATCCAAATAGCAAAAGATGAAGGAGGCAAAATACTAACTGGTGGGGAAGCAGTTTTTCCGGAGGGCTATGAAAACGGGTGGTACATTGCACCTACAATCATTGAAGGACTCCCGTATGATTGCCGAACGAATCAAGAAGAGATTTTTGGACCTGTGGTTACTATTATGCCTTTTGAAACAGAAGAGGAAGTATTGCATTATGCGAACAGTACACAGTATGGATTATCAAGTACCGTTTGGACAGAAAATATTAGTCGAGCAAATCGAATAGCTAAAGAAATTCACGCGGGTATAGTTTGGATTAATACATGGTTGCTTAGAGATTTACGTACACCATTTGGAGGTGTTAAGAATTCAGGAGTAGGCAGAGAAGGCGGATTTGAAGCACTTCAGTTTTTTACAGAGCCCAAGAATGTTTGCATTCAATTCTAATCTTTGAAGATGAAAAAAGAACCGCTTTTATGGTATTTAGGGTTTGTACTCATCTTTTTACTTTCCCAAGACTATTTGTTTGCTCAATGGAAAGGTGCGCCTAATTTTCTAGGACTGCCAAATTGGATTTTCTGGTTTGCATTTGTTCATTTCTTATACATTGGCTTTTTCTTTTGGTTTTCTAAAAAGTTCTGGAGGTGATGATTTACGCTATACTTATCATCTATATCGCCATAGTATTTTTAGGAAGTTTAAGAGGAAGTACGGATGCTTCAAAAACCCCTGAAGGATATTTTCTAGCAAATAGAAATCTTGGAACCTGGGCCTTATTCTTTACTATTCTTGCAACAAATTTTAGCGCTTTTTATTTTTTAGGATTTGCTGGAGCTGGATATCGTGTAGGATATTCACATTACGTCATGATGTCATTGGGGACAGCATTTGCTGCAATCTCATTTTACATCTTAGGAAGTAAAATTTGGGAATTAGGTAAGGAGCATGGCTTCATCACCCCTGCTGAATTGATTTACCATCAGACAGGAAGTAAAATACTACGATGGATCTTTGCTTTAGTGATGCTTATTTTTACTTTCCCTTATCTGGCATTGCAAATCATAGGTGCTGGTTATATTTTAGAAAACATAACAGATGGAGCTATACCCTATTTCTGGGGAGCGTCCATACTTACTCTTTTCACAATTGCCTATGTTTGGATTGGTGGCATGAAGAGTGTCGCTAAAACCGATATGAAGCAGGGTGTGCTCATGATTGTTTTGATGTTAGCTGCAGTCATTGTAATATCAAATAGCCTTGGGGGACTGACCGCTGCTAATCAAGCTGTATTTGAAACAAAGCCAGATTTGTTCTCAAGAGAGGGAACTGGTAATCTTTTTACAGATAAGAAGTGGTTTAGTTTACTTATTTTTTGGATTTTTTGCATCCCCATGTTTCCTCAGATCTTTATGCGTTTTTACATTGCTCAGGATGTAAGTACATTAAAAAAGTCGGCTTTACTCTATGGCCTGATACCTCTGTTTATTTCTATTCTACCTGTTATTGTGGGTGTACTAGGCCATATAAGTTTCCCAGAATTAGCGGGTAAAGACACAGATCAAATCCTTCCTAAGATGTTAGCAGCCCATTGTCCAGAATGGTTTGCTGGGATGGTAATGACAGGGGCCTTGGCAGCTTTTATGTCTACACTGGACTCTCAACTTCTAGCACTTAGTACCATTGTGACAAGGGACTTTGTACTGCCTTTAAAGAAGAATATTTCATTGCGGCAACAGGTTTTGGTAGGTAGAATTTGGGTCATTGTTTTTGCTATGGTAGGATTGTTAATTGCTGCCCAGCCGTTTGACACAATTGATGATATGGGAAGACTGGCTTTTGGAGGTCTAGCTATTCTATTTCCTACAACCTTCGTTACAATCCGTTGGGGTGGAATAAGGCCTATATTTTGTTTGGCATCCATTCTAGTTGGTGAAATATTACTAATTGGATTTTATACAAAGAAAATTTCAAGTGATTGGTTATTTGGTTTTGACAGTGCGATTGTTGTCCTATTTGTGTGTTTCGCTATTATTTTGATAGGCAAATTATATCATTCGATTAGCCAAAGAAAGGATTAAAAATAAGGGAATCATGTATTCGTCAATAGATAAAATTAATCAATCCCATTCCTTAATGTTTTATGTAAGCATTATTTATATTGCAGCATGTCTAAATCACTCGCATTATTTCCTTTAAGCCTAGTAGCCTACCCAGGCCAGAAGCTAAATCTGCACATTTTTGAACCAAGGTATAGAGAACTCATAAACGATTGTAAGGAGAATGGTATTCATTTTGGTATTCCAGCATTTTCAAAAGATACTGGGATGACTGTGGGTACTGAAATGCAGTTAATCAGGATAGATAGAATTTATCCAGATGGGAAAATGGATATTATCAGCAAAGGACTTCGTGTGTTTAGACTCCTTGGGTATGATAAAGAAATGAAAGGAAAAATGTATCCTGGAGGAGAGGTTGAATTCTTGAAAATAACTATGAACAGTGATATTTTGATGGTTCAAAAATTAGTTGAACTTTTGACAGAACTATTTACTCTGATGAATATCAAATTCAAGTTTCCAGAAAAAGGAAATATAACAAGCTATTCCGTGGCACACAAAGCGGGTTTGTCGCTTGAGCAAGAAATTGATCTACTCAAAATCCATTCTGAAACAGAACGCTTGCTATACCTAATAGAACATTTAAATATGTTCCTCCCAAACGTCAGAAAAATGGAATCATTGCGACAAAAGATACAGATGAACGGACATTTTAGAAATGTCATTCCACCTAAAGTATAATACCATATAGATCTTCCTAATAAAATTAAAAAGCTGCGTTCTCTATTTACTATATTGTGCTTGCTAAATAATAAAGTATGAAAAAGCTGTTTCTATTGGTATTCATCTCGTTCGTGTTTTCATGCAGAACAAGTGTTGAGACAAATAGTGTTAAAGAAGTGAGAGTCCAGAATGCTGCTGTAGTCACGGCACATCCCATAGCAAGTGAAATAGGATTGCAGGTAATAAAAGATGGAGGTAATGCTGTAGATGCGGCGATTGCAGTACAATTTGCTTTATCTGTTTGTTTTCCACGCGCAGGAAATATTGCGGGCGGTGGCTTTGCAATATACAGAGAGAAGGATGGCACTGGTTATGCTTTAGATTTTAGAGAGCTTGCTCCAAAGGCTGCGCGCGAGGACATGTATCTAGATGAAGCTGGAAATGTAATACCCGAGGCAAGCATTCGTGGTGCTTTAGCTGTAGGCGTTCCCGGATCAGTTGATGGCATGGACCAACTTTTTCAACGCTTCAGCAAGTTGAATAATTGGGACCGCCTTATGCAACCGGCAATAGACTTAGCAGAAAAAGGATTTTACCTTACTGAGATGCAAGAAGATGATTTGGCGAAAGTGCAAGAGAGTCTAAATAAAATAAATAAGAACGAGACTAGTTTCACCGCTTCAAGAAAAGCAGGGCAAAAATTTGTACAGAAGAAGTTAGCTGAAGTCTTAAAGGCTATTCAAAAAGAACGTAGATACGGATTCTATACTGGTTGGGTTGCGGATAAGTTTGTAGAGACTATGGAGAATAATGGTGGCGTAATAAATCACCTTGATCTCCTTCATTACAAATCTGAGTGGCGTCAACCTGCAGAATTCTATTATAGGAATCATCGTATTTTGACAATGCCTCTACCATCAAGTGCTGGTGTAGTACTACCCCAAGTATTTGAAATGGTATCACAATATAATTTACCGGGCGGCGGATTTCATACACCAACGTCCATACATCTGGTCGCAGAGGTGGAACGTAGAGCATTTGCAGACAGAGCAATGCATCTTGGAGATCCCAGATTCAATAGAGTTCCATTATACAATCTAATGCATCATGATTATTTGATGGATAGAATGAAGAGTTTTTCAAGAGATAAGGCAACACCTAGTAGTGAGGTGAGGGAAGGTGTATTTACTGATAGAGAGAGTATGGAGACCACGCATTTCTCTATCGTGGATAATGAGGGAAATGCAATTGCTGTGACTACAACATTGAATGGTGCTTACGGTTCGCATTTAGTTTGTGAAGGAGGTGGATACTTTCTCAATAATGAAATGGATGATTTCTCTGTAAAACCAGGGGTTCCAAATTTGTACGGATTAATAGGAGGAGAAGCGAATAAAATTCAAAGTGGCAAACGTATGTTGAGTTCCATGTCACCAACCATTGTGGACTACCCAAATAAAAGTCTTAAGATGGTTTTAGGTTCGCCAGGCGGATCCACTATTCTTACATCTGTCTTTCAGGTCATCTCCAATGTCATTGATTTTAAGTTAGACCTTAACGGTGCTGTCCAAGCACCAAGATTTCACCATCAGTGGCTGCCTGATCAGATTATGATGGAAAAGGGTGGCTTTGATTCACATACGATACAGGTACTGGAAGAAAAGGGTCATACAATAAAAGAAGTGGAAAGCATTGGACGCGTAGAAGCAATTTTAATTGAAGGTGATGGCACTATCGTGGGTGTAGCGGATAAAAGGAAAGACGATCATGCTTCTGGGTATTAACTTACCTTGCGTAGGCAAGCTCAAACATAAGATCGTGTAGAATCTGTTTTTCTTTAGCAGAGCGATTCCCTATACCTTTTGAACTAAGGTCAGCTTTCTTTAAAGCAGAAAAGGCATGTTTAATTTCGGGTAAGGAATATTTTTTTGCTGCTTGTTTATACTCTCCTACAAAAAAGCGATTTACACCTAGGGCAGTTGCAAGATTTGTGTCATTTGCAGAAGGCATAGACTTAGCGATAAAGACTTGAGTAAAAAAACTGTATACAGATGGAATTATCATCTGGATAGGGTTTGTTTTAGGATTGTTCCCAAAATATTTACAAATCTCAATCGCTTTTGTAAAATTCTTGTTTGCCAGATTCTTTCTTAGTTCAAATACATTATAATCTCTATTTATGCCAATGTATTCTATGACCTCGTCATAAGAAATCTTCTTATCTGTACCACAATTCAGAAAAAGCTTATCTAATTCATTGGACATTTTAGAAAGGTCAGTACCAATGTATTCTACGAGAAGCATAGTCGCCTTATTATCAATGGCAAATCCTTTTTCTTGTACATATTCAATTATCCAGGGTGCTAATTTGTTTTCGTATATTTTTTTTGATTCAAAAACTAAGGCGTTCTGTTTTAGAGCCTTTGCAAATTTGGTACGTCCGTCTAATTTTTTGTTTTTGTATGCAATTGCAAGAATGGTCTGCGGCGAAGGGTTTTCCATATAGGGTAATAGTCCTTCTAGTGTTCTCATCTGTTGCGCTTCCTTGATTACAACTACCCTCTTCTCTGACATCATAGGAAATTGTCTCGCATGATCCATGACTTGTTTAAATTCAATTTCTTTACCGTAGAGAACAGCTTGGTTAAACGCCTGTTGCATCTCATCCAATATTTCTGTTTCTATAACCTTTATGATTTTATCAATAAAATAAGTCTCTTCTCCGTGCAGGAAGTAGACAGGAGCGGTGTTCCCTTTGCGTATTTCAGAAATTATTTTGTTTGCTGACAAGGAAATTGGATTTGGTGCTAAGATACATTTGAAATTCTTTTAATGTGTGTAATTGCGGGTATTTAATGTTCTGTTTTTGAGTTTGGAAACAAATATTATATTTGGAAGGGTGGAAAGGATGGAGAGACGGAGGATGAGAGACTGAGAGAGAGAGATAGAGAGAGCGGCAAAGTGGGAGTACTAATACAATTGTAAGTGTAAAAGAGAAATGAAAAGAGAAAAGAGAAATAAAAATGAAAATGAAAATGAAAATGAAAATGAAAAAAAGGGTTTGAGGTTTTAAGTCGTCTTTAAAAATATACCTGAACACCAACTCGAAGTGAAAAAACCATATTTTTCAGCTAATAAAAATTGAATGCAATTTAGGGTGAATAAAATAATCAGTTTATCTACAATTAAATGGGGCCATAGCTCAGTTGGCTAGAGTGCTTGACTGGCAGTCAAGAGGTCGGGGGTTCGACTCCCCCTGGCTCCACATTTTTAAGTGCGAATTATATTCAACATAGAAACCGGCTGTAAATTCAAAATAGCGAATACAGGTATTATCATCTGTGCGACAATACCTGTAATCAAAAAAATGAAACACCTAAAAGAATAAAACCAAGTAAGCAGGATATCTTATCTTGCGATAACAAAATCGATGCATAATGATAAGGACTCTTCCTTTCTTGGCTTTTCTTCTATCACCATTTATTCTCTGGGCGCAATCCGTTACTGCAGAGTACATTCTCAATAACTCTATACAATACCACGATCCGGAGAATCAACTTTATGAAAAGGATCTCAGCTTTCATTTTGATGAAAGCAGACCTGACGGTACAAAACGAAAAACAGTTGTCCGTCTTGCTCCTAGAACTGAGCATTTTCAGATTGAGTCGCAGCAGGAAGACAAGCATATTCTCACTGACATTTTTAAAAGCAAAGTGCGCTACTATATAGATGGTAAAGAAGAAATGGATGAATCTATATTAAAAGAAGCCAATTTATCTTCTGAAAGATCCATGCGTATGAAGAATTACTATTTATACTTATGGCATTTACCTGTTAAGTTATTGGACGAAGGAACTATCATTGATCATGAAGTAGGGTCTGAACTTTTTAATGAACACGAATGCTATAAGCTAAAGGTGACCTACGAAGAGTCTGTAGGAAAGGACATCTGGTATTTTTATTTTGATAAGAAAAACTATGCCATGATGGGATACCGTTTTTATCACGACGAATCAAAAAATGATGGGGAGTATATTTATCTGGAAGACGAGTATGTGCATGATTTGATTCGGCTTCCCAAGACTAGAAAATGGTATACACATAAAGAGGATAAGTTTTTAGGAACGGATAGTCTGATGAAGATGGTGGAGACTGTTTCAACTCCGTTGATTGAGGATTAAGATTAATTTTTCGTCATTCATTTATTTCTAAATCTAGTTCAAATTATCGGATAAGTGGATTTAAGTTGTTTTGATTTACATATCTTTTACGTTGTCTTATGTTAGAAGAAGGAAGGGTGAATGAAAAGCTAAGATCTCAACTTGCAAAAATGGAATGGCATGAAAAAATATAGTGTTGACAATATCAGATTGGATTCTCTCAGAGAGGAAAATCTTGATGCACTTGTAGCCCAAGCAAATAACAAAAAGATATGGATGAATTTAAGGGACATGTTTCCACATCCATATTCTATTGAAAATGGAAAGGGGTTTATATCCATGGTACAGAATGACAAAAAGAACATCCGGTTTGCAATAAAATATGGCGACGCATTTGCTGGGATGATAGGTTTATTCCCTCAAGATGATGTGTATAAGTACAATGCGGAGCTTGGATATTGGATAGGTGAAGAGTATTGGGGTAAAGGAATAGGGACAAAAGCTGTGCAGCTTGTTTGTGAATATTGTTTTTCAGAAACAGACTTGAATAGAATTTTTGCTTCCATATTTTCATACAACAAAGCTTCTATGCGAGTCTTGGAAAAAAATGGGTTTCAGAATGAGGGCATTGGTGCAAAGGCTGTTTTTAAGGATGGTAATTTTTATGATGAGGTGCGTTATGCTAGAATTAAGGAAGGAGCGACTTTGCGAAGGGGGATTTGAAGCAGAGTTTTCTCAATTTTAATGAATGGCCGGAATTTTCAATGGGCTTTTAGATAGCGTAAGGGAAACCTCGATACTTCCCTTAAACCCAAAAATGACAGTTTGATTACAATTCAGTCTATTCACTGTGACTTTTTTTTTAACTCTGAGTATTAGAGTCTAACTTGCGGTTGAATTAATTAAACACCCTATTACAATGAAAACACCCCTGGCTTTAGCACTCTGTGCAATGGTATTTATGTTTGCCTGCACTGAAGATTCTACCAACATATCTTACGATTCTCAATCTTATACATTACAACTGGTAATAGAAGAAACTGAGAATGCACA
Source organism: uncultured Saprospiraceae bacterium (assembly GCA_937967615.1). Classification (GTDB taxonomy): domain Bacteria; phylum Bacteroidota; class Bacteroidia; order Chitinophagales; family Saprospiraceae; genus CALCMJ01. Next base: position 1,152 of record CALCMJ010000014.1, on the reverse strand, counting down.
TGAAGAATTTTTTGTTCTTCAAAGTGAAGATTATCAATTTCTAAACCTTACACCAGCAGTATCACAACAAATCCAGAAGATTGCATCTCCTGGAGCATCATTGGATATCTATGCGGATGATGTTCAAGAATTTATCAAAGAAAGCAATTTTGATATTTCCCAAGTTAAGGTATCAAAAGAACTAGAAGCAAGCAATAGAAACGGCACGCGTCGTGTACTTGCAATACTTATAAATACAGAAACTCATGAATGCTTGTCTAGTATTGCTGAAGTTGAGGACATGATGTTCAATCCTAATATTTCAAGTAAGTCTTTAGAATCATTTTTCAGCTTACAAACTAAAGGTCAAATGCATTTTAGCGGAGATGTAATAGAGCTTGATATAGACCCTACCTATGTTAGTCTCTCTATGCTCATGTCATTATGTAAAGAGCCAGCACTGGAGTTGGGATATGATTACAATGACTATGACCATATTTCCTTTATTTCTGATAAGACACGTAATTATTTAGGTGTAGGTCTTTTAGGTGGTAAATTTACTCATATAGATAATTCTAGATCTTCACGTGCTTTGGCCCATGAAATAGGACACAATCTTAAATTGCACCATTCTACAAAATTAAATTCTGATGGTTCTATAAGTGAATATGGAGATCATAGCTGTACTATGGGAGGTCGCTATAGGGAGTTAAATGCATTGCATATATTGAACAATGGTTGGATCAGAAATAACAATGTTTCTAACATTAAAAAACCAGCTAAGGTATTGGATCTTTATCCTCTAGAATATGATCTTAGCTTTTCAGGTAAGAAGCAAATAATCCAAATAAAAAGTGATGATCGTTCGAATACACTAACGGTTTCCATGCGCACAAATTACAATGTATTTGATCAAAACTTATCTCAGGATTATTCCAACAAGCTCTGTATCCATAAAACGCATTCTTACTACAAAACACTACTAATGGAAACGTTAGATGTGGGTGAATCATATTATAGTGAAGCTACGGGCAAAACTATCGTGTATCAGCAATTCAATGCGCACGATGGTAGTGCTGTAGTTGAGATTTATTAATACGTAAATGCGATAGGGGTAGTAAGGGACGCAGTGTCCCTACTAAGTCTCTAGCATGCTAGAGACTTAGTAGGGAC
>CALCMJ010000013.1 GCA_937967615.1 uncultured Saprospiraceae bacterium | reverse complement strand
AACTTTTGAAAAGTATGTGCCTTCTGAAAGTGTTGACAAATCTAATTGTATAGCATTTTTTCCAAGTGTACCTTCAGATATTGATGAATATACTAATTTGCCGTAAGTGTCAAATAGTTCTATTGTAATTTTTGCAGGATTGGCAAGATTTACCTCTACATTAAAATCACCATTAAGCATTGGATTAGGAAATACGTTTGATATAGATGTTAGCTGTGCATTAACTACTTTTGCAGTTGCCACTTCGCTAAATTCAAACCTTCCATCATAGTCCATATTTTTTAGACGATAATAATAAAGTTGATTGTGTTTTACATTTTTATCTTCTATAGTATAATTTCTTTTTTCGTTACTGTTATTACTTCCATTTACAAAGCGCAATGCTTCAAAATTAATTCCGTCTGTAGATCTTTGGACCTCAAAGCCCATATTATTTATTTCAGATTCAGTTGTCCAATCTACTTTTATAGAATGCTCCATGCCTTGCGCAGTAAATGCGATTAATTCTACAGGCAACACTGCTCCCACTAGTGAGGTACAATCTAGAAAGTGGATTACTCCGTCACCATCTGAGATGGGGTCTTCAATCCCACCTGAATCAAAACACATTGCCGTTCTTCCATTAATGTATCCATATTGAATTTCTACCCATCCACATGAACCAGCTACTTGAATTGGGAAAATGTAAGGGCCCGGAGGTAGTAATCCCGCAGAAGTAAAAGAAGGCGTAGTTGTGCCTGTGCCTACATTTGCCCAAGCACCTGCTACTGTATCATAGATTTGAGGTACGATTTGCATTCCAACTTGCGACCAAAACGTATTTGTAGACAAAAACCCTGGTGTTGAACTGCACTGAATAGTGTTTGATGCAACACCTACAATAGAATTAATCATTGCACCCCCTAAACCGAACATATAAAAACTTGTGTCAAAATTGTCCACTAGGTTACGCAGCATAGCTCCACCACCTGTTGTTGTAGTACCTGTATAAGCGACCGTACCATTCACTGCTCCAGCCCAACCAAAATCAAAAGAACCGTCACCATCCACATCTAGTCCAAAAGGGCCTGTATCTGCATAAAAGCAGCCCCCCAACAAGGGCTGATAAATTAAGGATGTAACTGCCGTGTCTGATGTCCAACACTGCGCATTCAAGGCTTGACCAGGGATAATTGCCGCAGCTGCAAGTGGAATCACAGCTTTTAAGGTAGACTTCATCTGGCTTCCTTTGGAAGATTTAGAAAGATTCTTACTTAACTCTAAGTAATCTTTCAATACATGTTTTGATTTTTTTCGCGTGGATTTGCTTAGCTTTTTTAGTACAGTTACCATATATAATGATTTGAAGTTTGAAATATTATTCCTGATTTAAGATAATATTTTTTTTTCTCTATACAACAAAGGATCAACAACTTTTACCATTTTTTCTGGTAGGAGTTGATAATCTAAAAATTCATTGATACGCATAGCATGTTCAAATGGAGACTCTACCACTTCAGAATAAGGTAAATAAATAGCGCTAAAATTTCTATGTGTAGATATCCATTCTTTTACCCGTTTTACTTGATCCCTGTACTTCTCTTCTAATTCTAAATTATAGATTTCTGACATTTGTTTCTTTTTCTTAAGCCTGAGCAACATACGTTCTTGAGAAGATAGAACTTCAGTCAAATCTCTTTCCATGAAAATTATTTTGTAGTCAAATTGCTCGGGTAAGTACTTTAATAAATGGCTAATCACTTTTACTACTTTCCCTTTAGCTTGTCCAATAAACTTGTTGTTCTTCGTAAGACCTTTGACTAACTCATGTTCATAGTATCCTTTGGGATTGTTCTCATCCGCTTCTCGTTGTTTGTCTGTGAAAATTTCAAGACCTCCTTCTTCCAGCATTTGCATCATAAGTGAGGTTCCAGATCTTGGCAAACCTGACACGATATAAATTGTAGGTCTATGAAGTTTACTCATCCACTCTGCATGCACTATTAGACTTTCCTCATCTTTTAATTTATATCTGTATAAACTAATTAGACGGTCTCTGAGCACAGCTTGTTTAGGCATGATCTTAATAGAATTTTCCCAAGCAACAGCAGTTTCTTTATAGTGCCCTAAATTGAATAGTGCTAATCCTAATTCTGAATGGAAACGTGGTTCATTAAAATTCAAACCTACTGCAGTTAACAAACTTTCTTTTGCTTCCTCATGATCACCAGTTTTGAGATAGGCTCTGCCTAACATAAAGTGTGCTGTTGCATTATCAAAGTCTAGATCAATTTCCTCTTTTAGATGCTTAACGGCATCTGGCACTCTATCCAAGAGCATGTAACATTTTGCAATTTGCATATGCAATCTGCTGTGGAATTTATTGACCTTCCCCTCAACACCTTTAAATAGTTTAATTGCTTTTAACGGTTGTTTCTCTGCAAGTAATAAAGTGGCTTCAAGAACATCTAAAGTCACATTATCGTAGAGCTCTTTGTCCTTCATTTCTTCTACTAACTTCCTAGCCACATTATACTTTCCCAAAATTTGGTAACAAATGGCCAAGCGAAATATATATCTAGCCGTTCCAGGAACTTCCTTAACCAAGCTTTCTAGTTCCCCAGCAGCTTCAACAATATTACCGCCGTCTATGTGAGCCCTAGCCAAATTAAATCTGCATTCTTCGTCAGTTTGCTTGATTCTTTTTTCTAAATCTTCAGTTTGCTTGTCTATATAACCAAGATCTTCTAACTGCGCAAGTACCAAATTTGATTCTTCGTCTGAAAGTGCATCTTCAACCTGTACTTGAAAATTTGATCCTTCCGTTTCCCAAGATTCAATTACTTGAATATCCTTTGGCTTTTCTAAGATGTTCGTTAGAACTCTTCCATCCATATCTTTTCCAACAGGAAGGTCCAGTAAATGTAAAATTGTAGGCGTCAAGTCTAAGACGCTTGCCCCATAAGTAATGTGATCTTTTTTAATACCAGGGCCCTTAGCTACTAAAATTCCATATGCACTGTGCTCGTAAGCAGGACCTGCAGGCTCCCGTGGAATATTGCGAGGTCTCAAGTGATCAGGTTGGAATCCATGATCAGAGACCAGCAGAACTGTTGTGCTATCATCTACCAGAGAGAGTATTGTACCAAGCATCAAATCGTGGTATCTATATCCATTTGTAACTACTGTATGATAATGGTGATATAGTTCTTCTGGAATATGCGGTCTTTTAGGCGGATGATATTTCATATAGCCATGGCAATAATGATCAATGGCATCAAGATATAATGCAGCAAAGTCCCATTCTTGCGTTCGAATTATATTTGTAAACGCAGCATGTAAAGTGGTACAATGCGCAGTAATCTTAGCGACACCAGCGTATCTTTTATCTTGTTTTAAATCTATGCTACCCAAATCATTTATAAAATCTCCCAAAAGCGAACCATTGATTTCTTGTGGATGCACTCTAAATTGCTCAAACCATGTTGACATAGAAGAGGGATAGACAGTTCCTTTTGCCATAGGCCAGGGTTCGTGTAGATCCCCTACATGGTTCTGGTAAAAGTTAGAAACCATAATTCCGTTGATTTTTTCTGCTGGGTGACTAGGCCACCATCCCACAACATGGTTCTTAATTCCTTTCTGCGACAATATATTCCATAAAGCTTTACACTTTCTAGAAATGCTCATAACAGGTCTCACTTTTTTTCCGTCAGGGCTAAGTTCCGTAAACCCTAAAACCCCATGCTTGTAAGGTCGTTTACCAGTTGCCATAGACGTCCATAGCATAGGCGAATATGGTGGATCTAGTGTAGCAAGATTAGAAATTGTGCCGCCATTAATGAGCTTTTCTAAGTTAGGCATTAATCCTTGTTCAATTAATGGATTAATTATTTTCCAATCTGCAGCATCCCACCCTAATAACAAAAGTTTATTTTTCTTCATTCTTCTTCTTTTCTTCTTTCTTTTTTATGACTTGCTGCGCTTTAGCATTTTTAAAAGCTTGCCGTCTTTGCTTCCATGCCGTAACACCCAAGTCTCCTAAAGCCAATAGTCCCATGCTGCCGTTTAATGGGATTTCAATCTTATTCCCTTCCATATCTTTCAGGTTTTCAAAAAACTCTTGCCAGTTAAATTTTTCCATAAGCATACATGTTTTATATCCTACACCTTATATAAGTGGGAACTTAAATACGCGCCTTTTCCTAATTTCAAGTTCTGAGGGAGAGCTTGGATAAATGTTCCATACGCATCGACATTCGTTTAAAAATTTCGATTGATAATGATTGGGGCTAAACCAAAATATAAAAAATATTAGACATCTTGGAGAATATAAATGAAGTAATTTCTTCTTTCTTTAAGAATCAAATTTATATTATATAGAATTACAAAATGAATTGTATTTGTCTTTAAATTCCCTAGATAACTACCTTTCATTTTCAAAAGAAATCTCATTTTGATTCCTACCTTTACGTTTTAAAAGAAACTATATCCTATGAAAAACATGTTTTGTATTTTTGCACGTAAATTTTGTAAGAACTTTTATCTCTTTGTGTTCTTTCTAATATTCTATGCTGGTGGACTATCTGCGCAGATTGAGGGAGATAATTTATTTAAACAGGATCAAATTATCTCTATTGAATTGAACTTTTCTCAGATAGGTTTTTGGGATAGCTTACAACTGAATTATGCAAGTTCTAGTTATATGAAAGCTGACTTGATATTAACAGATAGTACAGGAACATATAATTTCAGTGATGTGGGAGTTCGTCTGAAAGGAAATTCAAGTTATGGCCATCCTGGTAATAAGAAATCCTTCAAGATTGATTTTAATAAATATATAAGCGGTCAGAATTATGACGGTTTAAAGAAATTGAATTTTAGTAATGGTTTTAAAGACCCATCTCTAATTCGTGAGAAAATATTTTTTGACCTATGCCAGGCAGCAGGGGTAGCAGCTCCAAGGGCTAATTTTGCAAATGTATATTTTAATGGCACTCTCTGGGGGTTCTATACACTTATTGAACAGATTGATGATCAGTTTTTAGATTGGAGAATATTGGATGATGATGGAAATCTATTTAAGGCAGGAGCCAATTTTGGTGATGGGCCAGACGGTGGAGGGAATGCAGCCGATCTTCAATATTATGGATCTAATCAAGAAAGCTATGAAGAACGTTATGATTTAAAATCGAATGAGGCTGAAAACGACTGGACAGATCTTATTAATTTTATAGACTTTATTAATAACTCCACTCCAACTGAATTTGAAAATAAATTATCTGAACATTTAGAATTAGAAGAGTATTTGCGATCCGCGGCATTAGACAACTTATTTAGCAACTTAGATAGTTATACCAACTCTGCAAGAAATTTTTACGTATATCATAATTTGACTTCAGGAAAATGGGAATGGATTAAGTGGGATGCCAATGAAGCTTTTGGCACATACCGAGGTGGACCAGGATTAAATGATTTAACAAGACTCCCTATTGATTATCATGCGATTGAACGACCACTACTAGAAAATGTGATGAATAGCGAAACCCTTTTAAATTTATACAAGGTGGAACTTTGCAATTTGATGGATGAACATTTTAATTCAGAATACTTAGATCCTCGTATTGAAAAAATAAAGACTTTGGTTCAGACTTCAGTTTATGCTGATAATAATAAAATGTATACGAATGCAAATTTCGACAACAATATCGAAAATGATATTACCATAGGTGGTGGCCCCATGGGGGGAACAGTTTATGGACTTAAGTCATTTGTGCAAGAAAGGTTTAATTATGTTTCTGGAATTTTGGATTGTTCAATAATTTCTGCTGTCCATAAACCTGAAGTTGAAGAAATTTCTATCTACCCTAACCCAGTGCAATCTACTCTTTCAATAAAATGGGAAAGTCCTAGATTGGATTTGATTAAAATATACAATGGAATAGGTCAAAAAGTTTATCATGAATCTATTTTTGGAAGAACAAAGTTTGAAATTGATGTTAGTTTATTAGAAGAAGGTATGTATTTTATAGAGATTGGTGAGAAGCTTGTTCGACCATTTATTGTGCTTAAAAACTGAAAATTGCTTTCTTGAGAATAAAGATAAATAGTATATTAAACAAAAGACTAACTTGTCTGTTCAATAATTATGGCCAAAAGAAATACAAGAGATCATATTATCCAAGTTGCTTCTGAATTATTTTATGAGAAGTCCTACAATATGGTAGGTATTAATGAAATTGTTGAAAGAGCTGAAATTGCCCATGTGGGCAAAGCAGGCTGTAAAGGCAACTCCTTCTTCTGCATACTCCATGCAAAAAGCAGGACTGCATTCTCTAACTCAACATATGGCAATGGAATTAGCAGAGTACAAAATAAGAGTTAATGCAGTTTCACCTGCAGTTGTAGAAACCCCAGTCTATAACGGTGTATTTGGTGGCGCAGATGCAGCCAAAGAAGCGCTAGTAGGTTTCAATGAATTTCATCCAATAGGAAGAAAAGGCACTGCAAGTGATGTTGCAAATACAATAGAATTTTTACTATCGGAAAATGCCAGCTGGATTACGGGCAGTATCATCGACGTAGACGGTGGTGTAATGGCAGGAAGAAATTAATCTTAAAAAATCAGATATAACTCCATATAATAAAGAGACAGCCTTTAGGGTTGTTTCTCTATTATTGTACACTCTATTATTTGAAATTGTTCTCTAGCCATTAATTACTCTCTTCTTACTGTCACTTACTTGGTATTGAAAGATAATAATCAAAATATATAATCTTTTCCCCAAGTACGAATCTGTATCTTAGGAGAAAGATATACCGCGTATTTCCATTTGACAAAATTCTCCTCCATGTATAAAGTCCTTTTTGTTGCCATAGCATTGCTTATCTCTGGGTGTAAACAAACTACATTGCAAGACAAGACAAACACAGAGATAAATTCGAATTGGGCATTCAGTTCATTTGAAAAAGCTGATAGTATAAACCCAATCCTGAATCCAGAAGGCACATTGCAATTCAGCTGTCCATTAAGCAATAAACAGGTAGCTTGGGAAAAAAGAAATGTACTCAATCCATCAGCAGTTGTAAAGGATGGAAAGGTGCATCTTTTTTACAGGGCTCAGGATATAAGCGGAACTTCCAGGATTGGACATGCAACGAGTGATGACGGATTACATTTCACAAAATCCCCCTCCCCTGTTTTTTATCCAGATAATGATGGGATGAAACAATACGAGTGGAATTACAAAAAACTTTTGCCAAATGCAAAACTTGAAGACTGCCTCAACTGCTTTGATGGAGTTGAAGACCCAAGAATAGTAGAAAGTGAAGATGGCAGATATATCATGACTTATACCTCTTATGATGGCAAGACCGCACGTTTGAGTATTGCCTCCTCATCTGATTTATTTACATGGACTAAACATGGATTAGTATTAAGAGAGAATAAAAACAGATGGTCAAAATCAGGAGCGATTGTAGTTGAGGTACAAGGGAGTAAAAATATTGCAAAGAAAATAAATGGAAAATATTGGATGTACTTTGGCGATACAGATTTGTTTTTAGCCAGCTCAGATGATCTTATCAACTGGGATATTAGTAAAAATGAAGAGAATGGAAAAATGATTTCTGTTCTGCATCCGCGCATGGGCTACTTTGATAGTAGGCTTGTAGAGCCTGGTCCATATGCAATTTATAAAGACGCGGGAATATTACTTATTTATAACGCCAGCAACGCTGCTAATTTTAATGAGCCTACTCTTCCTAAATTCACCTATGCTGCAGGACAAGCACTATTTGATAAAAATCACCCATACAAACTCATTGACAGAATGGATAATTACTTTATTCACCCAGATAAGGATTATGAAAAATTGGGTGAGGTCAATGAGGTATGCTTTGTCGAAGGATTGGTATTTTTTAAAAGTAAATGGTTTCTCTACTATGGAACTGCAGATTCTAAGATTGCTGTTGCTACGCATTAAAATTAGACAACGTCTCGCTCTTAAAGAAGAGTTTCATATCAAACTTATAGAAACGAATAGGAATGTCGTGAATTCTTGAAATCAGCACTTATTGCAATGAGTTTATTTTGCTTTTATATTTTTACATTCTAAATTAACTTCGGATCATGTATAATTCAAGGATTTTCGTCTTTTCAATTTTCAGCTTTCTATTACTCTCTTCTTGTAATTCAGGAGGCCAATCAAACTCTCAAGTAAAGGAAACCTACCGAGTCAGCGGGACAGTGACGCATCCTGCTGAGAATGCCACTGCCGTTCTTTCTTTGTTTGATCCAGTATCACAGACAAAAACTCCATTGGACACAGCATCTCTTGAAGAAGACGGAAGTTATACTTTGGAATATATGTTTATGGGTCCAGACTTATATAGACTTGACATTACAAAGAAACAGTATGCCATGATGTTGATAAACCAAGGTGATAAAAAAATTCGTTTAGACATTGAAGGAGAAGAAAAAGGCGAAATAAAAATATCTGGTTCGCCTGACTCTGAAAAATTACAGGCATATGAAAGATTTAGATTAGAATCCAATGCGCGAGTTGTAAAGCCTACTTATGACGCAATGCGTGCTGCTACTAGTACAAATGATCATGAGGCTGAAATTGAGGCTGTAGAAAATTATGCACATGCGAGTGAACTGCACAGAAAAGAACTACTAGATTTTAGTGAAAAAGAAATAGGAA
>CALCMJ010000012.1 GCA_937967615.1 uncultured Saprospiraceae bacterium | reverse complement strand
ATCTTTTGAGTGATTCACAATGTTAGATTTATCCATAAAGCCAGTGTATTTAACTGTAAGGATTTTTTTATTTTTTGGGACTGCAATTTGATATTTTCCGTCAATGTCTGTAATGGTGCCTAGAGGAGTGCCAGCAAGTATAACATTGGCACCAATTACTGGTAAATTTGAATCCTTTTCTAATACAGTTCCGTACACATTCGTAACAGATTGCGAAAATGCATCAAAAGAAGTAAATATGAATCCAAGTAGGATCAGTTTGCATATCAAGTTTTTCATAGGAATAGATTTAAGTTATTTAATCGTTGTACAGCCATAGGATGCAGATGAATTATGAATTACATAAATACGGGAGGATTATTTATTTTAAATGTCGTGATGAACAAGTAGATCCATTCTTAAGGCAATGGATTTGTTGAGATGGATAATCCTTAAGATTAAAGTAACTCTAGGAAAAATGAGACTTAGAGCTATTCCTAATGATGCCATCAAAAAGATTATTATTTTAAAGCAAAGATCAAATCATGTTGAAACGATACACATTAAAACTTCTTGCTTTTATTCTCATTTTGTGCACGGTAGAGTTCTCTGTTACAGCACAATCTAGTCTACCACTCATACTGAATGAAGAAAAGCGTGCTCAAGTCATAGATGATATTCTGGAGGATAGAATTGATAATCTATTGCCTCAGCTTATGGAAAGAACGGGCATAGATATGTGGATACTGGTTTCGAGAGAATACAACGAAGACCCGGTAATGAAAACGATGTTACCTAGTACTTGGCTTTCCGCGCGCAGGCGTACAATCTTCGTATTTTATAGAGCTCCCGATGGTGAGATGGATAGGATTGCGATAGCACGTTATAGTGTAGGTAAGCTATTAAAGGGAGAGTGGGATATAGATGTGTATCCGGATCAATGGGATGCCTTAACAAGTATAATCAATGCGAAGCAGCCTCAAAAAATAGGATTGAATTATTCTGAGGACTTTGGATTAGCAGATGGACTAGTGAAATCTGAACATGAAGCCTTGATGAAGGCGATTCCAGAAGCCTTTCAGGGCAAGATTGTCTCAGCAGAAAATTTGGCGATTGCTTGGTTAGAAACCCGCAGTGAAAAAGAAATTCAAATCTATGACCACATTTGTAGAATTGGGCATACTATTTTAAGAGAAGGCCTGAGTGTGCATAATATACATCCAGGTATTACTACGACAGATGATATAGTTTGGCGATTACGCGAACTTGTAAGGGAGGCACGTCTTGATACCTGGTTTCATCCTTCAGTAAGTATACAAAGGGCGAGTACGGGGAATGAAGAGTTTTTAAGGAGTTTTAGCAGGAGACCAGAAAAGGATGTGGTGGATTACGGAGACTTATTGCATGTAGATTTTGGCATTACTTATCTGAGATTAAATACAGATCAGCAGGAACATTTTTATGTGTTAAAGCCAGATGAAACTGAGGCGCCTCAGGGCTTAGTAAATGCTTTTGCTGAAGGAAAGAAATTGCAAGATTTATTGACCAAAAATTTTGTTGAGGGTAGAACTGGCAATGCGATCTTGAAGGCAACATTGGATCAGGCTAAGGCAGAAGGCATGAATGCATCCATCTACACTCATCCAATAGGATTCCATGGCCATGCAGCAGGACCTACCATAGGAATGTGGGATCAGCAGGGAGGAGTCGCTGGAAAGGGAGATTATCCTTTGTATAAAAATACAGCCTACTCGATTGAGCTTTTTGCGGCAAGTGAAATATCCGAGTGGGGAGGAAAGCTTGTCCGTATTATGTTAGAGCAAGATGGTGTATTTACGGGTACTGGTTTTTATTATCTGGATGGAAGACAAGAAAGTCTGCACCTCATCCATGCGAATAATTAGGCGCTTGTCCTTGCTTGATTTTTAATGATTGTAATGAGCTAGATAGAATCCGTTTTACAGGTTCTCTCCAGCTTTTCTGTAGCTTCCGCATAAGGGATAGGAAGGGCACTGAAAGTGGTCCCGAGCAAAGCGAGGGACGGAACCCCTGTATGAGCCCGACCGCTGGCTTGCTGAAAGCGAGACAGCGGATATGCCCAAACTCAAGAAGATATTATTGTTTAAATGCTTAACTTTGAATAAGCACAATGAAGTGGTTTAAAGCGAAACATACTGAGCTAAGTGATGATGATCTATTGCTTAGGGCAAAAGAAGAGGATACACCCGAGTATGCAACAGCCTTGTTTACGCGCTACATAGAGTATGTCTATGGAGCTTGTTTGAAATACTATAAAAATGAAGATGATGCTAAGGATAAAGTCATGGAAGTTTATCATAGGTATTTGAAGAAAGTTAAGACCCACGATGTTAAGAATCCAAAATCATGGCTGTATGTATTGACTAAGAATTTTTGTCTTGAGAAACTGCGTAAAGAAAATAGAGATAAAGACAAATTAGATAATGTCATACTTATGCAATCTGATGAAGTTTTTCATCCTTTTAATGAAGAGGAGGTAGATAAGGAAGAGAGTCTTCAAAAAATGGAAAAATGTATAGAAACGCTCGAGATGGAACAAAAACGGTGTATTCAATTGTTTTACTTGAAAAAGCAGTCATATAAGGAGATTACAGAGCAGCTAAGTCTGTCTTGGTCTAATGTAAGGTCGCTAATACAGAATGGAAGGAGAAATTTAAAACATTGTATGGAAAAAAATGCATAGCCTAGAATTACATAAAAAAACACTTTTAAGAAAGTTCATTGACAGGACTATCTCTGATGATGAGCGTCATGAACTTGAGCAATTGGCTCTGGATGATCCTTTCCTATTTGAGGCTTTAGAAGGCTATGCAATGGAAGGGAGCGGTGATGCTGGAATTCGAATTAACGATGCGGTAGAGGGACTGTCTAAGCAAGAAAGAAAAGTAAAAACTAGAGGCTTTGGATTTACACAAATTGCCTCAATAGCTGCTGGTTTATTATTTGTAGCAGTAATGGGCTTTGTAATAAAGCAAAGTGTAGAAAAAAGAGAAGCTAATGTAGTGCAGCTTGTTGATAATTCAGGAGCGGCGGAGGAGGAGTTTTCGCAAGAGTTTGAAATTGAAGATGATGAACTAGATTCTAATCCAGAGATTGCATCAAATGTGACAGAAGAAGAACCTACAATAATTCAAGATAAAGTATTGCCAGTTTCAAAGGTGAAAATTAGTAAGGAACAAGTATTGGAGCAAATTGAAATTAAAGAATCTAGCTCTAGGATTAATGACAATGTAACAATAGATGGCGTGAAGATTCAGGAGGGTAAGGAGGAGATTTCAGCTTCTGATGCGGATGTACAAGACATACCTAGAGCTAAGAGTCCAGTAAAGATTGAACATCAATTATATCAAAATTACAAAAAGGCGGATAGGAATGAGGAAAGAGAGGAGGCTGATAATGTAAAAGAAAAAGAAGAATTAAAAAAATCAGAAAAGTCGTATAGGACAGTATCAAAGCGAAAGTTAGCGAATGCTGAGAGCAATGTATTACCAACACCACCAGAATCAAAAGACGTTATTACCCGTAAGATAGCAGGGCAAATATTAGACTCAGATGGAATGGCTTTAATAGGTGCGAATGTACAAGTTCCAGGAACAAAGGTGGGAACGATTACTAATATTGATGGAGACTTTGAACTTCTTGTCCCTGCAGATGCAACGCAAATTGAAACGAGTTATACAGGTTTCTCTACACAAATGGTAATGCTAGGCGATCCAGATGTTTACAAGATTCAGATGGAAGAAGGTGCTTTATTAGATGAAATTGTTGTTAGCTCAGCTGTGGCGGGTAAAAGTGGAATAGTAGCAGAGCCTGAGATGGGCTTTGCGCAATTTGAAGATTACCTAAGAGAGAATGTTGTAGTGGATGATTGTACGGAAAGTCGCACTCTTAGTTTTGAGATTACACCAACTGGGGAGTTAAGAAACATCCAAGTTTTGGATGGCAAAAATGATAAATGTGCAAATGAAGCTATTCGTTTGTTAAAAAGTTCTGGAAATTGGAGATCTATTCCTCCTAAAAGAACAGTCACTACTCAATATATCTTCCACTTTCGTAGATAAAATTTTTTATTAGACAAGGAGTTTGCTTTCTTTTGCGTTATTATATTTATATAAAAATGCAGAATGAATAAGGGAATTAAAACATTGTTGTTTGTGCTTCTTGGCGTCTTGATAGGATTTAATATAAAGGCATTTCAGCAAGATCGTAAGTCAAAAGAAGAAAATTCTATTACTGAGCGAAATTCTGATGTTGACAAGATTAATAATACCAAGTCTTCGAGAGAGCATAAAAGGAAAGTTGCACCTACCTCATATGTAACGGATACAGAGTTGAGAACAATTGAGCTGTTTGAAACTGCGGCGCCTGCAGTTGTATTTATTACTACATCCACAATTCGGCGGAATTATTATTCAACTAAAGTTACCGAGATACCAGAAGGAACAGGTTCTGGGTTTATGTGGAATGAACAGGGTCACGTCGTAACAAATTTTCATGTTATTGAGAGTGTATTAGATAGGAGGGGAGGTAGGGTCACCATCACCCTTTCAGATCAGTCAACATGGGATGCTCAAGTCATAGGAGTAGAGCCAAACAAAGATTTAGCAGTATTAAAAATAGATGCACCAAGTGATAAAATTGTTCCATTACCAATTGCGAATTCTACTTCACTACGCGTAGGACAATCAGTGTATGCAATTGGGAATCCTTTTGGATTGGATCAGACATTGACTACGGGTGTGATAAGTGCACTTGGTAGGGAGATTGATAGCAGAAGTGGTATTCCTATTAAAGATGTTATTCAGACGGATGCGGCTATTAATCCTGGTAATTCGGGAGGGCCGTTACTGGATTCTTCTGGAAGACTTATAGGAGTCAATACTGCGATTTATAGTCCATCAGGGGCGTATGCAGGAATAGGATTTTCTATTCCGGTAGATGTGGTGAATTGGATTGTTCCTGATCTTATTGAGTATGGAGAGGTGAGAAGGCCTATTCTGGGCGTTGAACTCTTACCTGATCAATATCATGAAGAAGAAGGTGCAATGATACGAGCTATTTCTCCGGGTAGTCCTGCTGAAAAGGTTGGATTAAGAGGTATTAGTCAAGCAAGAAATGGCGGGTATTCATATGGAGATATTATCAAGACAATTAATGATGAAAAGGTAAGTTCGTATTCAGATTTGATATTAATCTTAGAGCGTTACAATCCAGGAGACGAAATCCTTATAAAATTTGAAAGGCAGGGTGAACTTAAGGAAACATCGCTTACTCTTGGGTCGTCAGTTAAATGATAAATATTTCCAATCAAGGTATCAATTTTGTATCTTAATGCACTGCTAAAAGAAAATCAAAATATAGAGTAAATGGCGAATCCAAAAGTATTGATTGTAGACGATCGAGAATTTGATCGTATTTTATACAAGGAATACCTGAATGAAGTAAACTATGATTTTTTTGAATTAGATGATGGTGCAGGGATAATGGATTTTTTGCAATCAACAATGCCGGATATTATCCTTCTAGATTGGCAAATGCCCTTAGTAGGTGGAATGGCTACACTAAAGTTACTTAAGCAAAATAGTGCCTTTAAGGAGATTCCAGTTATAATTATTACTGGTCAGAAAGATGAGCAAGTAATGGACGAGGCGTTTGCATTTGGAGGTATTGATTTTTTAAATAAACCGGTGAGCAAAACAGAGTTAACAGCAAGAGTGTTGAATGTCTTAAATTTGACCAATGCAACGAAACTTTTGATAGAGCAGAAAAACGAACTTCAGGAATTGAATTCTATCATAAAAGTGCAAAAAGAAGAATTGAAAGAATCCCTTCTTTTAAAAACCCAAATGTCAGAACAGCGGGAGAAAAATTTAAGTCAAGAAATGAATGTTGAAAAGAGGAAGATGATGACAATGGAAGTGGATTCTAATAAGATATTTAATAACCTAACAGGGATTAGGTCTAGCATTCAGGACTGCAGTAAGAGTCTTACGGGAATTGAGAGTATTCCTTTAGCTGTGCTTAAAAAATTAAAATCTGTAGATAGAGAAATTGAATCTTTAATTGAGGAAAATAAATCAAAAGATAAGTTCCAAGAACTTTTTGCGAGTATTGATCCTCTATTCTTCAAAAAATTATCTGCAGTAAATTCAAAACTTACTCCTTTAGATCTTAAGCACTGTGCATTTATCAAAATGAACATTGATAACTATGAACTTAAGCGTGTTCTGAATGTAGAAATGAAAAGCATACAAATGACTCGCTATAGGCTAAAGAAAAAACTCAAACTTTCAGAGGATGATTCGTTACGCGAATTTATTTTTGCAATATAGCAACTATTTATTATTGCTTGGAAGCAATGAATTTCTAAACCAAAAATTATCCAAGAGCTGAATGAGCTCAAAGAATTTTTCAATCTCAAATGACTTTGGGAGATAAGCATTAGCACCTAGTGCATAACACTCATCTATATCATAAGATAAATTGGATGTAGTCAGAATTATTGTTGGAATAGATTTCAGTTCATCACTTTCTTTTATGAGTTTCAATATTACTTTTCCATTTACTTTAGGAAGATTAAGGTCAAGTACGACCAAATTTGGATGATCAACTTTGTCTTTTGTTTTGAGTTCTTCAAAATATTGCATTGCCTTATCTCCTTCAGCAATTATTTCAAGGTCAATACTAAGATCATTTATTGATATTGCTTCTTCAAACAATTTACTATCTCCTTCATTGTCTTCAACCAAAAGTATTTTTCTTGTTTTTAATTTGTCCATGGTTAATTAGTTTGTGGATTGAATTGTAAAATGAAATTCAGAACCTTTATTCAATTTTGATTCAACCCAGATTGTTCCATTGTGTCTTTCGACTATTGTTTTGCATATTGTCAATCCTAATCCTGTTCCACTATAGGTGTCATTGCTATGCAGTTTACTGAAAATTCCAAATATCTTATTGACATTTTCTGGTGCAATTCCAATTCCTTTGTCTTTTACAATGAAATGGAAATGCTGTCCTTCCAAAGTAGCGCTAATTGAAATTTTTGGGGTGTCACCCTTTTTTACAAATTTCATAGCATTTGTAATCAGATTTTGAAAAACTTGTATCATCATAGATTCATCTGCTAATATATTATTTGGAAGATTATCTATTTTAATTTCTGTCTTAGTTTTTTGAATTTCTAAATGAAGATCTGTTTGTATTCTTACAAGCAATCTATTTAAATCCAAAGGTGCCTTTCTTATGTTTTCCGTGTTAATTCTTGAATAATCTAATAGATCATCAATGAGTCTTTGCATGTTCATTGCACTCTCAGATATGATATCTAGAAATCTTTTTCCTTTTGTATCAAGACTTTCATAGCAATTCGTTTTTAATAAATGCGCAAAACTAGAAACAGAACGCAAAGGAGCTTTCAAATCATGAGATGCGATATAAGCGAAGTTTTCAAGCTGCATATTGGATTCGATGTAGCCCTGAAGTTCTTTGTTTTTCTCATTTAAGTTCTCAATTTGCAACTTGATAATTTCTTCTTGTTTTATTCTTTCTGTAATATTTTTGTAGTTACGAATCATATAGGCGTTGTCATAAAAGTTAATGATTTTATGAGACGACTCAACTGCCAGGAATTCATCTTCATCCGTTCTTAAATTAAACTGAGGCATGATATTTTTATTTAAAAATATATTCCTTAGCATTTCTTTTAACTCACTTTTTTTAAGTTCAGGGAACTTAGAGTCAGAATTATTTTCACCATTCAACATTGTGGGGCGTAACTCTAGAAGTTCTTCTGCAGTCGAATACGTTTTATTATCATCGACTAAAAATTTCTTCATTATGTCATTTCGAAGTACAAGTTTTGGTTTTTTATATTTATTATCTATGAGAGTAAATTCTGTTATATCAACACCGTCAAATGAGTTTTTAATAACTGCTTCATATAATGCTCTTTCATATTCAATTTCTTTTTTGGACTTTTCTAATTCTCGAAAACTTTTTACACGATCAGTATTATCATGGACGATAACAAATGCTTCTGTACCATTACTATGAGTAGGAATAACATTTACAGATACGATAAGTTCTTTTCCACTTTTGGTAAGCATAACTCCATTTATATTTAGAGTTTTATTTTCTTTGACAACGGAAGAATGTATTCTTAGTGCATTGTGCTGTTGTAGTTCAGGGTATGATTTAGTTTTATTTGGGATGAGATCAAATCTGTTTAAGGCTTTAATTTCTTTCTTTGTTTTATAACCAAATAGTTTTAAAGCTGCATTATTGCATTCTATAATTTTTTCACGCTCATAATCATATACGAAGATTGGGTCAAATGTGTTCTCATACATTTTTGAAAAGTATGCTTGGGTAGAAGCTAATTCCAGTCTTGCAGTTTCCTTTTCTGTAACATCATGGAATATAACTAGTGCAGCCTTGGTTCGGCCATCTTTGTTTTTAACTAACTTACTTGAACCTTCAGCTTTGAACTGCTTGCCCTGTTTAGTAATAGCAGTAACAGTTACTATTTGATTTTCTTTTCCGTCAAACAATTCTTTTAAAGCCTGTAAGACTTTTTTGTGATCGTCAGGATGAATAAATTGTAAAGAATTTATCCCAATGCAATCTTCCACAGAATAGCCTAGCATTTCTGCTCCTTTTTGCGAAATAAATTCTATTTCACCTGATATTTTTGCTTGAAGAATCCCTGCTGGGGATGTCTCTACTAGAAGTCTATATTTTTGTTCACTTTCTTTTAATGCGATTTCTTGTCTCTTGATATCTGAAATATCTTCAGAAACTTCTAGACAACCAATAATATCACCATTCTCAGTTATAACAGGAGCGTATGAGTTTTCTAAGTAATAATTATTGTCTACGGACGGGCCAATGTATTTAAATGATTCGCCTTTGAAAACTTTATTGAAATATGATTTTTGCCATTTATTTAATGTATCAGTTTTAATAACATCATTGAGATTAATGCCTACAGCGACATGTACATTTAGATGATTTTTAAAATCTAAAATAGCTTGTCTATTTACAGAAATTATATTCAACTTCTTATCAATCGCAAAAATACCATTTGGCGTACTATTAAGTACTGCATTCAATGTTGCTTGTCTATTCGTTAATTCTTTTTGGACTTGAATGGTTTCAGTTACATCAGTATAAGAAAGTAGAAATTGTGCTTCACTATTAATTTGATCATCAGCTCTTGATATGGAAAGATCAAGATAAACGGTTTCTCCCTTACTGTTCCAAGCCTTATACAATTCGGCTTTGTATTTTTCACTAGGGTTTAAAGATTTTTTTACTCTTTTGAATCGCTTAAATTCTTCATCATGGAATAATGATTTAAAATGTAGTTTAAGTTGTTTAGCATTCTCTTTAAGACCAAAAATATCTAATCCTTTTTGATTTATAAACTCATGAGATCCATCTGTCCGAATAAGAGAAACACCTGCATTCATATTTTCAACAAGAAATCTATATCTACTTTCACTTTTTACAAGCAATTGTTCTTTTGCAATAAGTTCTGTAATGTCTTTTCCGGATTCAAGTACTCCTATTACATTTCCTTCTTTATCTGTTATAAGTGAATGTGATATTTGAATGAATAGATCTTTCCCATCAAATTTGTGATTCCTAATTTTTTTGAGGTCTTTTAAGTACTTTTCATTCTTTGGATTAAATGTTGATTTTTCTGCAAAATGTTTTCTGTATTTTTTGTCAATAGTTTCACCAATCTTAATATCTATATTTAAAATAGAGGATATGTATTTTCGCGCCAGTTTATTTGCCATCAAGACCTTATAGTCTTTATCATATGCTATTAAGGCATCATTTGTGCTGTTGATGATTGAGTACAATGTTGCTTGATTAACAACAGTTTCTCTATTCGACTCTATTTCCTGAGTAGCATCAACGAAAGCAAAGAAGTACCCTGTTGTTTTTTTGTGTTCATCAATCAGAATTCCTAATGAACATCGTATGTATAACTTTTCTTTATTTTTAGAGTTGCATTCAAATTCTCCTATAAATTTGGACTTATTGGAATCCAATGAATTCAGTGCATCTTGAAATTCTTTTTTACTATTTGTCTTGATTAGGTCCTTAATATTAATTCCTAATAGTTGATTTTTTTTGTGTCTAAATATTTCTGTAGCTTTAGGAGAAGAAAATTGTATCACTCCTACAGCGTCCGTTTGTATAATTCCAGCAGGTGTTGCTTCAACCAATAATTTATACTGATCTTGAGATTTAATAAGTTGATCTCTTAACTTGTTCTGATCCGTAATGTCATATATGGTGCAATTTGTATAATGATGAATGCCTTTATCATCTGGAATGGAGTGCATTGACATCAAGATATTTTTGACTTTGAGTTTGCTTGTAAGAATTTTTACTTGGATGGTAACGGCTTTTTCCTGTCCAAGTATAAATTTCATAGCTAGATTGATAATTTCTTCCTGGTCTTCCGGATGAATTATATCAATGTATTTCGTTTCTCTCAAATATTTGTCAGAGCATTGAAGAAGTTTTTTAAGCGCTTTATTATAAGATAATATTTTACCTCTTCTAACATTGACAATAGGAAAGGAATTCAGAGCAACTATGCGCTTAGAAAATTCTATTGAATCATTGTATTCACTTTTCTTGGCCAATTGTGAACTAAGGTCTGCGTTTTCCTTTTGCAGTTTTTTCTTATAAATGGCTTTCCCATCAAGTTCAGCATAGTGATTTAAATGCTTAGAATAGGAAATAACAATTGAAGAAAACTTTTTGAAATTTTTATCATTTGTAATCTGATTATTGCAAACTATAAAGGTGGATACGTTTTTGGAAATAGGAAATATGTGAATATCTGATTTTTCGATCTTTAACTGAGCAGAGATAAGTTTATAAAGCTTTGTCCTTCTAGAAATGACATGTGGTCTTTTATCTGATTGCTTTTTATTATAAGATTGAAATTCAGATAAAAGGGAAGTTTTTAATAAAGGATAGCTATAATAATGCTTAACTGA
>CALCMJ010000011.1 GCA_937967615.1 uncultured Saprospiraceae bacterium | reverse complement strand
GCATCAGGCCGTATGTTTGAAAAGAGGAATAGATTTCAGAATATTTAAATTGGAATATTCTAAATAATTTAAATCTGAAACTATGAATAGTAATTTTAAAGGTAAGGAAATCTATGTTGGCCTCGATGTACACAAAAAGAGTTGTGATCTGAAAGTTTTAAGCAGTAATCTTTCATTAAGTAATGTAGTAAAACTAAATCCTTATAATGGAGATGTCATTTATAAGTATTTGACTAAGCATTATCCAGGAGCTAATTACCATTGCGTCTACGAGGCTGGCTTTAGTGGATTTTGGCTTCATAGGGAATTGAGTCTTTTAGGAATTGACTGCATTATAGTAAATCCAGCTGATGTACCTACATCGAATAAAGATTCGGTGTATAAAAGTGATAAGATTGATGCTATTAAATTAAGTAAAGCCCTTAGAGCTAACCAATTAAAAGGCATTTACATACCTACAAAACAAGAAGAACAGTCTAGAAGTTTGGTTCGACAGCGTGTTAGAATTAATCAATGTATTAAACAGTTCAAGAATCGTATCATGAGTCATTATAACTTCCAAGGATTACTTGTTGAGTGGGACGAAGGACAAATGCCTAAGTATTGGTCTAGAAATAAAATAAGACAACTTGAACAAAATGCAGAGCTACGAGATGATTTTGCCATGTTAGGTTACCTAGATACTATCAAGAGTTTACGTGAACAAGAATTGAAAAGCCTAAGAAGAATACGACAGCTTAGCCAAACACAACAATACAAAGAGCTTATTGAAAGCTTGATAAAAATCAAAGGAGTTGGTAGTATTACCGCAATGATTTTTATCACAGAGTTAATAAGTATGTCAAGATTTAAAACATTTAACAACTTGCAAAGTTTTGTCGGATTAATTCCTTCGCAGCAATCCTCTGCAGAAACAGATAGAAGAGGCCACTTGACTAAAAGGTGTAATGGACTTGTGATGATTGCACTGAATCAATGCGCCTGGAGTGCTGTTAGATTTAATTCTGAAATGAGTGCATATTACGAAGATCAGAAAGTTAGACTCCGCAAATCACAATATGCGATCATAAAAGTAATGGTCAAATTATTGAGAAAAATAAGATACGAATGGCATCAAATTGAGATGTCCAAAATTTAAAATTAATGTGATTTTGAAAAAGGTATGGTTAGATCTGTTCCTATCCCTTCCAGCCAATTAAAGTGTAAGCATTTAATTGTGTCTGTACCATCAGGCTCCAGTCTAACTCTTTTTGATCTGATTCACGGTCTTCCAGCAATGTATATGCATTTGTCTGATTATAGAAGGATAATCTTAATTTAAAATCACTTAAAATATTTTTAATCACTTTATTCTATATTCCCGCTTATAGATTTTATATAAACACCTTCTTGCGGGTGCAAGGTGTTTACATAAAATCTATTGGGTTAAGGAAAAAAATATCCTGTTTTATTCGTTTTTTCACATAGAAGGGATAATAAGGGCCCGGAGGGGTCCCTTAGGGACGGAACCCCTGGATAGCCCGGCTCCCGAAAGCTTTCGGGAGAGATGCCCAAAACCAATGATTTGAGTTCCATCAAAAAATAATGTAATACATTCAGTACTTTTGGCATCCTTTTAGCGTCATAAACGAAGAATGAAGATTACAGAAGTTATTGAGAACAGTAAGGACACGCTTGTTTCCTTTGAAATACTACCACCATTGAAAGGAGGAAGTATGGAAGCGATATTTAAATCGCTGGATCCTCTGATGGAGTTTAAGCCACCATTTATAGATGTGACTTATCACCGAGAAGAGTTCATTTACAATATGCGACCGAGTGGTTATTACGAAAAGATTGCGATACGTAAAAGACCTGGGACGGTAGGTATATGTGCATCCATCATGCATAGATATGGAGTAGAGGCTGTGCCACATCTTATTTGTGGAGGGTTTAGTAAGGAGGAAACGGAAAATGCACTCATAGATCTTAATTTTCTAGGGATTAAAAATGTTTTAGCCTTAAGAGGAGATGCAAGAAAGTTTGAGGGAAGATTTATACCAGAAGCTGGGGGGCATAATTATGCGGTAGACCTAGTGAATCAGATAGAAGATATGAATAAGGGATCCTATCTAGATCCAAATATAGCAAACGGGTTTAAAACAGATTTTTGCATAGGTGTCGCAGGTTATCCAGAAAAACACTTTGAAGCACCTAACCTGGAGCTTGATATGAAGTATACTAAGATGAAGGTGGATGCAGGAGCTTCTTATATTGTTACACAGATGTTTTTTAATAATCAATCCTATTTTGATTATGTAGAGCTTTGTAGAAAAAATGGAATAAACGTTCCCATCATTCCGGGTATAAAACCAATTACGCGTAAGAGTCAAATTACAACTATACCACGTCACTTTTTTGTTGATATGCCAAACGATCTTATTAAGGCAATAGATGGAACTGATGATAAGGAGAAAATCAAGGAGATAGGCGTAGAATGGTGCATAGCACAGTCCAAAGAGCTCAAGGCAGCAGGAGTCCCAGTTTTACATTACTACACTATGAGTGATGCCCGTATTATTTCCAAGATTTTGAAAGAAGTTATTTAGACTCAGTCTAAACAATTTTAGCTGATATTTTGTTAATTATGTGATAGTCTCTAATCTTTAAAGCTTGTTATCTTTGCGGTGAATTTTTGGGATTATTTCCCTTCTGTAATCACATTTTTACAATTATTTGCGAATGTTGGTAAATACCTTATTCGTAATTGCAGGAATACTTTTAGTTCTTGCAATTATATCTATCACTGATAGCTTTCTTCAAATTGAAGCAAAAAAATCGGGCATTGACACAGCTAAAGAGAACTTTAGCTTGTTTCCAAAATTAGGAGAGTTTTTTGGCCCTCCTGTTCCTGAAAACATTGATAAGTCTAAATACCATGTTCTGACGAAGGGACATGACATTAAACTTACCGGTGAAGCAAGCGGCAATGTTGTTTCTGTCCAATCTAGCAGATATTCTGTTAAGCCTACAAATTATAGAGGCATTGCGCCTATTCCAAAGATGCTTGTGGCAGAAGGGGAAGAAGTCTTAGCAGGGGATGCACTATTCTATGATAAGCTTAATCCTGATATCAAATTTGTTTCTCCAGTAAGTGGGGAAGTTGTAGAAATAGGAAGAGGTGCAAAGCGTGCAATTGAAAATATTGTGATTCTTGCAGACAAGGAAATCAAGCATAGAAAATTTGATGCACCAAAAATAGGAGAAGCAAGTAGAGAAGACGTCAAAGCGTTTATGATGGAGTCTGGGGTTTGGACAAGTATTTCAAGAAGACCCTTTGATACAATTGCAAAACCAGAAGAGACACCTAGAGATATATTTATTTCTACATTTAATTCGGCTCCTCTAGCTTTAGATCAAAACAAAGTAGTATCAGGTCACGAATCTTACTTTCAAAAAGGGATTGATGTATTAGCATCACTTACAGATGGTAAGGTATATCTGGGTGTAGAAAGTTCAAATTTAAAAAACAGTACTGCGTTTACTTCTGCACAAAATGCAGAAGTGCATTATTTTAAAGGTAAGCATCCTGCCGGTAATGTAGGAATCCAGATACATCACATCAAGCCTATTAAAAGTGCGGATGTTGTATGGACATTAAAAGTACAAGATGTCATTACGATAGGTAAGTTATTTTCTGAGGGTGTATATGATTCTTCAAAATTAGTAGCGCTTACAGGTTCTGAGTTGGATAATCCTAGAATCGTCAGAGTTTCTAGTGGCGCTAGTGTTGCTGAATTATTGAAGTCAGAAACGCTGAATGCAGATAAAAGAATTATTGCAGGAAGTGTATTAGGTGGAAACCAACTTAGTCCTGACAGCTTTATAGATGCGAAAACGGATCAACTTACCGTAATAAAAGAAGGAAATTATCACGAGATGTTTGGGTGGTTATTACCAATCAAACCAAGACCAAGTGTATCTAAAACATTCCCTAACTTTTTATTTCCAAGTCATAAGTTTGAAGTGGATACAAACACACATGGTGAAAAGAGAGCTTTTGTGATGACGGGACAATATGAGTCTATGTTGCCTATGGATATTTATCCGCAACATTTAATGAAAGCGATCATGGCTGGGGATTTTGAGCGTATGGAAGGATTAGGAATAAACGAATTATCAGAAGAGGATTTGGCCTTGTGTGAGTTTGCTTGCACATCAAAAATGCCTCTACAACAAATATTAAGAGACGGTTTGGATATGATGCAGGAGCAATCCTAGATTATTTAATTACTGTTTTACTTTTGAATATTAGAATTAATGGGATTATTAGATTTTTTAAAACGAATAGAGCCAGATAAAAAGGAGAAACCATTTTTGCATACAGCATATGATGCGTTTTTCACTTTTGCTTATTCTCCTGATAGTACGACAAAGGGGGGAGTACATATCAGAGATGGTATGGATCTTAAGCGAACGATGGTGCATGTTGTTTTAGCAATGCAACTTTGTTATTTATTTGGAACGTATAATATTGGTCATCAGCATTTTGATGCTATGGGCATGTATCCTGGCTTCCTAGAAGGATTTCATCTTAAGTTGAGTCATGGACTTATTAAGATGCTACCTATTTTCATATGGACCCATGTTGTGGGACTAGGTATTGAATTTTGGTTTGCATACAAGAAGGGACATGCAGTAGAAGAGGGCTTCCTAGTTTCAGGTGCACTTATTCCCCTCATTATGCCTCCAGACATTCCAATTTGGATTCTTTGCGTAGCAGTTGCGTTTGCAGTTATCATTGGAAAAGAAGCATTTGGAGGAACAGGAATGAACATCTGGAATGTCGCATTACTCGCAAGGGTATTTGTTTTCTTTGCATACCCTACTACGATAAGTGGAGATAATGTATGGGTATCAGGATTTGCAGATGCTACAGGAGCCATTTCAATGAATCCAGGTAGTTTAACAGATTATAGTTGGTGGCATACTGGCTTGTTTAATGGGCTATTTGATTGGATGGGTCTAGACCAATTTACTTCAGGTGCAGTAGTTGACGGTTATAGTGGAGCAACACCTTTAGCATTAGCATACCAAGGCGGATGGGAAGGAGTAACAAGTAAATTCTCTGCTTCACAATTATGGTGGGGAGCAATTCCGGGATCAATAGGAGAAACAAGCAAGCCGCTTATTCTTTTAGGAGCAGCATTTTTGTTGTTTACTAAAATTGCAAGTTGGAGAATCATGTTAAGTATGCTCATAGGAGCAATAAGTATGTCCATGTTATTAAATCTATGGGGAGCTACTCCGTTTATGGATGTGCCATGGTACTACCAATTTTATTTAGGAAGTTTCTTTTTTGCAATGGCATTTATGGCAACTGATCCTGTAACTGCAGCATCAACAAATAAAGGAAAATGGATCTACGGATTCTTGATAGGCTTCATTGGTATGATAGTACGTGTTCTGAATCCAGCTTACCCAGAAGGATGGATGTTAGCAATACTCTTCTTAAATACTTTTGCGGCTTTAATTGATCACTTTGTATTAGAGACAAACATGAAAAAACGTTTAGCAAATGCATAGTACAAATCAAATAATAAAATTTGTTCTCATTATGACAGCCTTAGTTGCTGTTGTACTAGCAGGGATGAATACCGTATTAAAACCAATTCATCAGAAGAATGAAGCCGTTTATAATAAGCGTGCGATACTCGCAGCAGTAAATGACTTTTTACCTAGTCCTGTTACGGAACTTAACGATGACCAAGTGGAAGAAATTTTTTCTAAGATCACACAAACTGTTATTAAGGCAGATGGTAGTCTGGTAGATAAAGATGGTGTAATAGCTTCTGGTTATAAGGAAGGAACAGCGTCTAGTATAGATATGGGGAAAGAAAGAAAGAAGGCAGAAACTGAAAAGATTTATCCTGCGTATTTGTTTACGTCAGATGCTGGTAAAAAATACTATATCGTGACAGTGCGGGGAAAAGGACTTTGGGATGAAATATGGGGAAACATTGCCTTTGAAGAGGATATAAATACAATCGCCGGTGTGTCATTTGACCACAAGGCTGAAACGCCAGGATTAGGTGCAGAAATAAAAGATAACAAGGATTTTTACAATCAGTTCAAAGGGAAGAAGATATATGACAACGGAGAACTTAGGTCTGTCTTTGTAAGAAAAGGGGGAGCGAAAGATCCCGTGTACGAAGTAGATGGAATTTCAGGAGCAACAATTACAGCAGATGGGGTTACAGAAATGATGAGTCGTGGTTTAAAATACTACGAGCCCTACTTTCAGAGTATTAAAGGTTAATAACTAACAAAAAATAAATTTGTCTCTAATGGCAGAAACTAAAGTATTAGAAAAGAAGGAGTCTGGCCTCAGTTTTGGAAAAGCTGAACGAAAGTTACTTACAGATCCATTGGATTCCAATAATCCAATTACTGTACAAGTACTGGGGATATGTTCAGCTCTTGCAGTTACAACACTAGTGAGCAAAGCATTTGTAATGGCTATCGCTGTGGTGTTTGTATTAGCATTTTCAAATCTCATTACCTCTTATCTACGTAACAGTATTCCTAAGCAGGTGCGTATGATTGTACAGCTTGTAATTATTGCAGCACTCGTAACTGTGGTTGAGTTGACATTAAAAGCAGTCAACTATCCAATCTTTAAGGAGCTGTCAGTGTTTATAGGCTTGATTATTACAAACTGTATTATCATGGGACGTCTTGAGGCATATGCGATGAGCAATAGACCTTGGAGGTCATTTCTTGATGGAATAGGGAATGGTATAGGATATGGAATTATATTAATCATTGTAGCAGTCATCAGAGAGTTCTTTGGCAAGGGTGCACTTGCAGGCGTAAAGATTATAGGCCCATCTGCTGACTACTGGTTAAATACTACAACAAGTTCTTGGTTAGGATGGTATTCCCACAATAATTTATTTGTCTTATTTCCATCTGCGATGTTTGTTATCGGAATTTTGATCTGGATACATCGTTCTTGGAGACCAAATCTTGTAGATATTTCTTAAACCTAAGTAAAGAATAAAATGGAGTTAGTAAATATATTTATAAAGTCAGCATTCATTGAAAACCTTGCACTTGCATATTTTCTAGGGATGTGTTCTTACTTAGCAGTTTCTAAGACTGTAAAGACAGCTTTTGGTTTAGGACTAGCAGTAATATTCGTTTTGGGTATTACGATGCCTATAAACTGGATGATAGAAAATTACCTTTTGGCTGATACAGGACCTTTTGGAATTGATCTTACATTTTTAAGGCTAATACTATTCATCGCCGTAATTGCATCAATGGTGCAGTTAGTGGAGATGGTAATTGAAAAGGTTTCGCCAGCATTATATAACTCGCTGGGAATTTTCCTTCCGTTAATAACGGTGAACTGTGCGATACTAGGTGGATCCTTATTTATGGTATCCAAAGAGTATAACCTGTCTGAGTCTATTGCCTTTGGATTAGGTGGTGGCTTTGGTTGGTTCCTTGCGATTATTGCAATTGCAGCAATAAGAGAAAAAATAATTTACTCTGACGTGCCACCGGCGCTAAGAGGATTGGGAATGGCATTCATCCTTACCGGATTAATGGGAATGGCATTCATGAGTTTGATGGGAATAGATCCATCAGCAATTAAATAATACCATTAGATAGATAAAGATGATTGTACTTCTGAGTTTTGATCCTAAAGTTATTTTACTGGCACTCTTAGTGTTCTGTGGAGTAATCCTTGCATTATCTATGATGTTGATTTATGCAAGAAAGCAACTTGTACCTCAAGGAGAGGTAAGTTTATTTATCAACGGAGAAAAAGACAATCCTGTGCGAGTATCTCCAGGAACTACGTTATTGACTGCACTAGCAGATCAGAATGTATTTCTTCCTTCTGCGTGCGGAGGTGGTGGAACATGTGCTATGTGCGAGTGTCATATAGATGAAGGCGGGGGAGAAGTACTTCCTACAGAGATGAATCACCTTACAAGAAAAGAGGCAGCAGAGAATAAGAGGCTTGCTTGCCAGGTGAAAGTGCGTAACGATATGGTTCTTAGAATTCCAGATGAAATTTTTGGGATTAAGAAATGGGAATGTACAGTGAAGTCAAATTACAATGTCGCTTCATTCATCAAAGAATTTGTCGTTGAATTACCAGCAGGCGAGGAGCTAGACTTTAAGCCAGGTGGTTATATTCAGATAGATGTTCCTGAGATAGTTGTACCATTTAAAGATATGGACATAACTGCGCATCCAGAGCACCATGACGATCCTAGTAAATTCCAATCGGAGTGGGATAAGTTTAAATTATGGGATTTGAAGATGGTAAATGATGAAACACAGTTTCGTGCATATTCCATGGCCAATCACCCAGCAGAAGGGAATATCGTAAAGTTGAATATTAGAATTGCGACACCACCATTTGATAGAGCATCGAACGGTTGGAAAGATGTGAATCCAGGAGTATGTTCAAGTTATGTGTTTGGATTAAAGCCAGGAGACAAGTGTACGATATCTGGTCCTTATGGAGAGTTCTTTATTAAGCCTACAAAAAAAGAGATGGTGTATATAGGTGGGGGAGCAGGAATGGCACCATTGCGGTCGCATTTATTTCACATGTTCCAGACTGAGAAGATGAAAGATAGAAAGGTATCGTTTTGGTATGGAGGAAGAACAAAAAGAGAATTATTCTATGTAGATGAATTCAGAGAGATAGAGAAGGAATTTCCAAATTTCAAATTCTATGTTTCACTCGATAATCCATTACCAGAGGATAACTGGCAGGTGAAAGAAAATATTGACTCAGATGGAGATGGATTCCAGGGTTATATTATGCCAGTATGTGTAAAAGAATATTTGCAGAATCATCCTGAGCCAGAAGAGGTAGAATATTATTTCTGTGGGCCACCGGCGATGAATGCATCAGTACTTAAGGCTTTAGATGATTTAGGCGTGCCGGATGAGAATATCGCTTTTGATGACTTTGGCGGGTAATTTACATTTAATGTTAAAATAGCACTTAAACAAAATAAGAGAACAGAATTTCTGTTCTCTTATTTTGTTTAAAGAATACATGATCTTCCCAGATCATTCAACCTTCATTACAAACGGATTACTAACTAAATAAATTTATAATGAATTTAAAACTGACAACAATACTCGGATTTTTAGCGCTCATCTGTATGAGCTCATGTGGCTCAGAAACTTTCGAAGAAAGGGCCTTAGGTGTCTGGAATTTGGAACGAGATTCATATGTATGTGATGATCCTTCAAATAATTATTCCAATAGCTTTGATGATGGCTGCGCCACAGAAGATGGAGAAGAATGGTGCATTACCATGACTATTACTGCAACTACAGCTACGATTACAGAGGTGTTTGCTGGAGATTCTGAAACAAGAGAAATAGGGACTGTGACCTTAGACGATGTCAATGAAACAATAACAATATGTCCAGCTGCAAATGAATGTGCTACAACAGAGCCCATTACTGGGGATATCCTCACATTTAGTGTAGATCAGTTTAACTGTGTTGAGACTTTTCGGTTTAAGAAAAAATAGCTTACTAGCATTCTAAGGAAAGGATAGTTTCATTTTCAATTTAATATATACTCTGCTTATTACTTAGGCACTGGAAATTCGTATTTCTAAGAATCAGTGCGTGGAGCTTAGGGTTTTGGAGATTAATCAGTAAGGAGGACTGAGCGACGGGGCGAGTGGGCGAGTGAAGAGAGAGCGGCAAAGTGGAAGACTGAAGAAAAAGGGGAGTCTGAGCGAGAGCGTTATAAAGCAAGAAGTTGCTACTGAAAGGGTAGTATTCTAAAAAGTGTATCATTCCAATTGCCATAAAATAATTTTTTGTTTCGCCTTGTCAATAGCTTAGTTGATAGCCAGAACCCTAGGTAAAAAATGACCAAGGTGTGTTTATAATTAATATTCAGCAAAAGTTAAATGAAGAATTTGTGGGGGAAAATTATTTAGTAGGCATAATTATTATAATGCTCCTATAGAATTACATTTTAAGCCTTCAATAAAAAAATCTTTGATTGAATATTTTATTGGCTCATTCTTATCTTTGAATGTCCGTGAAAGAAAAGCCACATTGCCTAATGCCCTTTATCCATTACCATGTATCAAACAATGGGTTAGCAAAGGCTTGTTGTGTCGCAAATATTACCTACGGAAATGCAAATACGCAAACATTAGATGAAATTTGGAATGGCAAAGATATCAATCAACTCAGAGCAAAATTTTCAAAAAATGAGATCGATGGTAGATGTTTTGTCTGTCACAAAATAGAGGCCAGCGGTGGAAAAAGCATCCGCTTAGAAACTTTCGAAAAATTCGATTATCGTACCATAGATGCAAATCCAAGCTTACCAATTTATTTTGACATACGATTTTCCAATGTGTGTAATTTCAGATGTAGGACATGCTGGCATGGTGCTAGTTCAAAATGGTTTAATGATTCCAAATTGCTGAACAGCAACATTGGGGAAAAAGCAATCATTAAAAATATAAATGACTTAGATGAATTTATAAGTTCATCTCGTGAAGCCTTGTTAGGTGCAGAAGAATTTTACTTCGCCGGAGGCGAACCTCTCGTTACAGAAGAACATTATAGACTAATTGAATGGTTGATTCAAAACAAGGCAACTAATTCAAGACTAAGATATAACACCAACTTTTCAAAATTAGTATACAAGGATTACAATCTCATTGAGCTATGGAGCCACTTTGATGAAGTCGAATTGTTAGCCAGTATTGATGCCAGCAATACCTTAGGGGAATATATAAGAAAGGACATGAACTGGCAAGATATCTTAAGAAACAGAAAGTTTATTGAACCATATTCTTTCGTCAAATTTAAGATTGCCCCTACTGTTTCGATTCTTAATGTATATCAAATACCAGATCTATATGAAGAATGTCTCAATTTGAATATGATTAAAGCTCATGATCTTTATATCAACATCCTTGAAAGACCATCTTATTACAATATTCAAATTTTACCTAAAGAATTGAAACTAAAAGTAATGGCTAAGTACTTGAATCACATGGATGCAAGTAGGCCAAAACAAATTAATATGGCTTTTCAAAGTATTTTAGATTATATGATGGATGAAGATCGAAGTGATTTGTATAAACTTTATCTCGAAAAAAATGCGAAACTAGATCATCTGAGGGGAGAGCAGAATCCTTCAAAGTGGTAAGATAAATTGCATTCTAGAGCATGAGCTGAATAGTCCAGGGGTATGATTAGTATTAAATTATCGAGCGTTAATTAATATTTTATCTCTCCAGCACAATTTCATTCATCTTACTATTTACTGAACAGGAGCTTACTTGTTATTCCTGTTCACTGTATAAAAATGATCTTTACATATTTTATAATCGCATTAGAGAGGCATTCTAATTTGTCGTTCGTGATGGAATAGCATATTATTTCAATACAATGCGTTGATTTTCAGGGAACTGCATTCCCTTGTTCACTTTTTTTTCACAAAGAGGTAACGATTATAGTCTTAAGTACATTTACTTGTACCAATGATTATTAACCATAAAATGCATTTAATATGAAGTTTTTAAATCTAGCATTGTTTATATCCTTAACGGCACTCGTTTCTTGCAAGGATGATGCAATTGATCTTTCTGGAGAATGGCAAGCACTAGAATTTTCCAGAGTTTGTATAGACCCTACTGATGACAGGGCAACGGAATTTACAGATGGGTGTGTATTGACAGAATTTAATAACACGTTTTGTTACACAATGACTCTTGAAGAGTCTTCAGGAACGTATTTCAGAACAGAGAACGAAGAGTCTTTAGATGACTTGTTTATAAGTTACTCAACGGATGAAACGGCGATGACGATTCAAATGACAGTTGATGGTGTAGCAAGATCTGGAACGTTTACTGAAAACACGATGGTGTTCACGGGAAATCAAGATGGATGTGAAATTGTAGAAAGGTGGAAAAGGAAGTAGCTAAATCTTTTTAGCTACTTGTTAGGTTTGTAGATACACAAGACAAAAAGAAAGCGTCTTGACATTGTCAAGACGCTTTCTTTTTGTCAATACTTAAAACTTATATCCAATTAATTGGATATAAATACCTTTTGTGTACTAATGCGTGTTGGTTCTATAATGTTG
Organism: uncultured Saprospiraceae bacterium; assembly: GCA_937967615.1. GTDB lineage: Bacteria > Bacteroidota > Bacteroidia > Chitinophagales > Saprospiraceae > CALCMJ01. The sequence goes on along the minus strand of CALCMJ010000011.1, from coordinate 20,695 downwards.
ACTAGATATACTCCAGTCGTGAGTCCCGTTGTATTAATCCTATGTTGCATTGCCTTATTGCCATGACTTCTTACCTTACGGCCATTTATATCTATCAATCCTACTTGGGAGTATTCTTTTGTATCCACTATCATCTCTGAATTGTTTAATGAAATAGAAACTAACTGTTCTACTGGGTCATCGCCATTGAAACATTGTGGCTGTATCCAGTCATATTCGATGCAACAATCTGGATTATTTGCTAAACATATTGTTACTAGAGGTTCATCCGCGGCTTGAATACCTTCTATTGTTGATGCGCCTTCACCATAATAGAATTCTACTGGACCATTATTAATTTGTATACTGACAGTATCACATAGAAAATCATATTCAAACTCCATTAAATAGGTGTTGTCATCACCGCATTCAGTCGCTATTACTTCAAACCCAAGAAATTCTAAACATTCACAGGATACATTGCAATCTTCAGTGACTGCTGTATAGGTTGTGCAACATTCTGATTTATCATTTACACAAACAGTTATGTCATAGGATGTATTGGGCTCTAATACAAACAAATTATCTTTTCCCGAATAAATTCCTGCAAAACCATTCTCGTCTATCTCATAGAATCCTACTAAAGTACTGTCTAGAAATACGTCTATAAAGTCGTTTCCAGGATTGCTTAAAACTGCAAATCCTTCCATGTAATATGAATTATCACCCACACAGTTTAAATAAACCATTACAGAATCTACTGAACATGGAAGATTGTTATCGCAAGGTGGTGGAGTCAAAGCATATATTACACAGCATTCTGGATGATTCTCGTAACAAACTTCTACAGATAAAATATCTGTGTCAGGATCATTTTCTATTACATCAAAAATCCAGTTTTCGTTTGAATTATACGGAATGGTAATCTGATTATTTACTGTTATCAGTAATGGAATTGTGTCAGCACCACATTCTAGTGTCGGCGAAATATTCAGAGAGTAGGCGCCAGTTCCAAGGCATTCATAAGTATAATCTAACTGTCCCTCAAGACAGCCGCTATTACATTCAAAACATGGATTGTCAAATATCTGCGTAATAGTACATATCGTATCTGTTGCTTCACTATAGAAATACATAAATACTTCTATTTGAGGGCTGCTTTTTGCTTCCCAACTGATAGGTTCATTTACAGGAAAATCACCTAAGCCTGCTCCGTTTATTACAAGAAAAACCTCATCATTGGGTGGATTGTTAACATTGTAATATAGAGTTGTAAAATATCCCCCATCAAAACATTTAAATCCGTCCAACTCCATGCCATCCCAGTCACAATCGCCTGGACATACATTTGGTATCTCAATTGTTTCACTACAATCTGTTCCATCAAAAAATAAAGTAATTACAAGATTTGCTGCGTCTGAACTTACATCAAACGAAATTGTCTCTCCAACCAACCATCCGCCCATTTCATTGCCATTTACGTTTATCCAGATTATACTATCCAAAGGATTATCTACTTCATAGTTTAGCCAGATAGCCGCATAACCATCACTATTTGTGGAACACACATAGTCTACTATCTCAATATCATATATATTACAATCTTCACCATTATCATCACAATCTTCTTGCAAGTATTCATATAAACCGCAACATTCATCTGCTGCACATATCTGGATGATATCGTAATCTGAATTTGGTCTTGGGGTTATTCCATCAATAATGATACTTTCACCAATAGGGAACTCGCCATAGTAAACACCATTAATTGTCACATAAACAAGCTCATGCCCTGGGTTAGTTATAGTGTAAAATACCTGAGCTGTATAGGTGTTATGGAATTCATTGCATTCTAAAATGAGTACCTGAATATCTTCAACAGAACATGGCCCATCACAAAGGCATTCAGGTTGTTCAAAATCAAGACTGTAATAACAGTCTTCATCTGCTTTCATACATAAATAGAAGATATCTGTTTCAAAGATATCAGAGGGTTCTACATTATTGACAGTTATACTTCCCCCTATAATATAGTCAGCATGATGCTCACTATTTATAAAAAGGCTTAGAGTATCACCTACAGGATTAAGGACGGTATAGTAGATTTCTACATTATATGTTCCGTCTGAGTTACAGTCCAAGAATTCTATAGCCATGGATTCTATTGCACAGGGGCCATTGCTTTCAGCTTTTAAAACAGAAGTCCCCAGGAATAATAGAATTACTAAGAATTGGCCTAATAATTTGCTTTGTTTTTTCATATTGAGATTGTGTTATATGCTACTATGACTCATAAGGTATTAGATGTGCTGCTTAATTTGGCATTATTTTAAACTTATTTATCTTAACATATGCTTATAACTCAAGATAAACTATCTCTCTTTACCAGAAACTGGGAAGTTCCTGATGCCAAAGCAAATGTTTTTTTGGTCCATGGCTTTGTTGAGCATTCTGGCAGATATGGCGAACTGGCTGATTTTTTCAACAAAAAAGAATGCAATGTGTATTCTTACGATCATAGAGGCCATGGAAAGTCAGAGGGTGAACGAGCATATATTTCCAAATTTAAGCTCCTGGCTGATGATATGGAATTATGGATGAATTCTGTTTATGACGAAAATACACCTAGTTTCATTTTTGCACATAGTCTTGGTGCCTTGGTTTGTAGCTACTATTTGCTTTTAAAAAAGCCGGTACTCAAAAACATGAAAGGAATCATGTATACAGCACCTGGTCTTATGGTTAGTAAAGACCTAGCTCCCTTGTTACAAAAACTTGCACCAATCATAGGAAGCCTTGTCCCTAGAATGACGACTATTGGCTTAGATGGAGAATTTATTTCTAAAGACCCTAAAATTGTTGAAGCCTACAGAGCAGATCCTCTTGTATATCATAAGAAATCACATGCCAGAACAGGATGGGAAATTATGAAAGCTATGAAATATGTTCAGCAGAAAGCTTCTGACTTTGCTTACCCACTTTTTTTGGGACATGGTACAGTTGACAAACTTGCTGAGTTGGAAGGCAGTAAGTTATTCTATAAAAATATTTCTAGTCAGGATAAGACTATGAAAATATATGAAGGCCTTTATCATGAGTTAATCAATGAACCAGAAAAGGAAATTGTGTATAAAGATTTAGCGGCATGGCTTGATCCAAGACTATAATTTGAAACTTACAGTACTATACCAAAAAGCGCCTGTAAGTCCAAACTGCTGTACCCGGCGACTATAGGGAAAAATTCCATTAGACGTATTTGAAGAATGGCTGTGTTGTTCTGGAAATATATTGAAGAGATTATTTACTCCTACAGAAATTGCAAAATCTTCAAGATCACATCCTAGCTGCATAGAACTTATCCACTTTGATGAAAATATCTGATCCCTGCTTTCATATTTACCGCTAAAGCTATTCAGAACATAGTCTTCTTCTTTATAATCTTCTGGATGAAAATAACTGATGTCTCCATACCTAACTAGATTCAAATTAATTACGTACTTAGATTTTTCTAAGTTAAGGTTAAAAATGATTTTGGAACTTGGTTGAGAGTTTTCAATTCTGCCAATGTCCTCTCTGCCAAATAGTACGTTTTCAAAGCCTTTTAGTTTTTCTGATGTTTTAATGATGCGTTTTCCATCCTCATCTTTCATTAATGATGTTTTGGAAATATTTACTAGGCTAGAAAATTTTGATTTAAACCCTTTGAAATTATAGACATATTCTAGCTCAACGTCTGCCCCCTGGGTTCTTGTATCTATAGCATTGGTAAAAAATTGTGCCTCTTCAATCTTAAAAGGTTTTAGTAACGCTTTAAAAAGAGGATCGTCTGCTGAATTGAATCTCCCGGATAAAACTATTCTATCTTTTATATCAATATTGTATACATCAAATGCCAAAGAAAAATTGTCGTTCGGATTAAAATTATAACCTAGATTTATATTCATTGAGGTCTCAGCGATTAGCGGGTCAATCCCAAACTTTGCTCGTACTGGTGACTCACTATTAAAACTTCCTACAAACACACTTTTTTCTTGAGGACCATCTGATACAAATTGAGTAGATATACTGTTATAGTAGATTTGAGGAAGTGAGGGCGCTCTAAAACCAGTATTAACGGAACCTTTAATTGATTGCGTTGACGTTAATTTAAATCTTGAATATAGTTTAAGGCTTAGGTTACCTCCAAAATCTTGATAATATTCATATCGATTTGCAGCACCTATTTTTATATTTTTTGTAAGGTCTGACTCTAGGTTGAGATACATACCTGTATTATAACGCAGCCTGTCCAAACTATTTTCAGGTCTGAATCCAGGAAACATTTGTATAGCAGGCTCTTTTCTAACGCCTTCAAGATCTACAAATCCGTAGTCCTGCCAGGAGACTTCTTCTCCGTCCATTTGGTTAAACAATTCAGTTCTGAATTCCAATCCAAAACTAATAGCTAATGGGTAAGATTCTAGGTTCCTGGAAAAATCAAAGTTTGAAATATTTTGTAAATAATTAAAACCTCCAACAACAGCTGATGAAGGGGAGGCAGGACCTAGGGAAGCATTATTGGAATCTACTACATTCATCAGGATTCTATTTCTTCCCGTAGTGTTGCTTATATCTAGATTCCATTTGTTTCTTTTTCCTTTAACACCTAAGGTCATGGATTGATCTTGTATGTTTGATTTGAGTTTTGGTAAGAAACCATAGTCATATAATCCGGATTGCTTAGCAACCTGGTATGGAAATCTATAGAATCCAGAAGATTTTGCAAACCTGAAGTTCATTCCTCCAAAACCATAAAAAAGAAACTTGGGACTAATTTTAAATTCACTATTGAGAAAAACACTCAGATTATCTGTTGATGCTCTACCAGCATTGATAACGCGATTATCTTTAAAACCTGTTTGCTTAAAAAATGCATCCGTTTTTTTCTTGTCATTGTCTCTGTCATCTCCGTAAATAATTCCGGTATAAGCACCAGATCTGTTTATTTCATTTCTCTTATTATAATCAATAGATAAATTTAGAACTCCGTCAGAATTAAATGAAAAGCCTGTGTTGGCAGACAAGTTCGTTAATAGACCATCCCCCGCTTGGCTTATTCCTGATTTGAGTTTTATATCTGTGTAGTTGGTGTTCTTTTTTAGAATGACATTAAGCACTCCAGAAATGGCGTCAGAACCATAATATACACTTGCTCCATCACGAATGATCTCAACACGCTCAATAGCAGAAGTGGGAATAGCATTTAAATCTGTAGCTACAGAACCTCTGCCTAGACTTCCATTCACATTTACAAGTGCACTATGATGCCTTCGTTTCCCATTCACTAGAACAAGAAGTTGATCAGATCCCAGTCCTTTCAAGGTAACCGGATCTATATGATCAGTTGCATCTGCTATCGTTTGATTTGTAGAATGGAATGATGGGATTGTGTTTTGAAGAAGTTCAGATAAACCATAATAAGTCTTTTGTTCTTCTTCTTTGAAATTAACCACAGTAGTAGGAGAGGCAACTTCAAAAACTGAATTTAATGGGCTTCTTCCTACAACGACGATTTCTTGCATAGAGGCTTGGTCTTCTAAAACAAAGTCAAGCCTGATGCTATCGCCTGAAACAATAGAAATGCTTTTCTGTTTTTCTACCATGCCCACATAACTGCATGTTATAAGCCACTTTCCAGGTTTAATCGCCAGTTCATATTCTCCATTAATATTAGCCGCATTCCCTTTCTCAGTTTCCTCTGCAATGACTGTAGCTCCAGGCAAGCCAATGCCATTCTCCCCTAAGATGCTTCCGTAAATAAAGCCCACTTTGAGTTTTGACTTTATTACATATGCATTGTCTGATATTTTTTTTACAAATAACTTTGTGTTTTTAAGAATATGGCTGAGTGCTTCATAAGGATCCACAGGGAGTGAGTCTGGATTTGTATTTATGATTATCTCGTCAAGGATTGAACTTTCATAATATACATGAATATTCTGTTCTGTTTCTAAATCCTGTAAATAGGATTTTAAGTACACATTTTTATTTTTAGAATTGGAAGAAATTTGAGAGAAGGCTATTCCATGTGTTATCAATAGAAATAGGAAAGTATGTAAGAATGATTTGTAAATAGAAAAAAGCAATTACATGAATTTAGTTATAACTAAACTCAATGCTACTTTTATTAGAAATAATATTTAGATCAAAAGTCTCAGAAATAATGAAAAGCAATTCTTCAAGACTTTGATTTTCCAAAGTACCATTGAGCTCTCTGTCAGCTAATGAACTTTGCTTGATAACAACTTTAACCCCGTAATAAGATTCTATTTCTTTTGATAATTCTAGAATAGACATTTCGTCACATATAATCTGTTTGTCTTTCCAAGCTAAAATATTGGGGTCATTACTTGTTTCTAGCTCAAATCCTTTAATAGCCTCTTTAAATATAAGACGTTTTTTGACATCTATGTTAATACTTTCCTCTTGATATTGCTTATTTGGTTCAAATTTTATTTTACCCTCAGTTAAATAAACAGAAAATTCCTCTCTAGTGTCCACAACATTAAATTTTGTACCTACTACAATAATGTCTCCTCGACTAGTGTGCACAGTAAATGGATGTTCAGGATCTGAAGTTACCTCAAAAAATGCTTCGCCATCCATCCATACCTCTCTATTTTGATTATCGTCTGCATTTAAGTCAACTCTTAGATTAGAATTGGCATTCATCACAATCTTAGTTCCATCTTTTAGACTGAGATTTTTGGTAATACCATAGTCAGTGTTATAAGATGTTTTAGGAATTAGAAAGAAAGAAATAGCAGCAACAATAAATAATAGTGCTGCAGCTATCTTGAGGAATTGTAAAAATATAGTGTTGTCTTGACCTGTATTCTTTTTGTTTTGTATTGCTTGATATACTTCAGATTGTACCTTGGGAGCCACCTGTATTGCATCAATTGTAATACCATTAAAAATATTTCTAGCCTCCTGAATAAGCACAGCTTGTCCAGAGTCAGAATTAGATAAGCTAGTCCAATACGCATTTGTTTCCTCAGATGGGTCACAAAGCCACTCTATAAACAGTGGATTAGACAAAATCTCATCAATATTTTTAAATTTTTCTTTCATGTATCTATTTAGAACAGATAAAATTAATAATCCTGGGCAAAGTTTGAAAAGCATTTAGATCAAAAGATCTTGAGTATTAAATACGACAAAGAATTGTCTAGCTGGTTGCTTGTCATTACAGAGCAAAGAGCTTTTCAACCTCACCCAGGATATAAAGGGTGTTTAATTGAGAAACTTAAAAAATTTGAACAACTTCCTAAAGAAAGTCTAGGGGCAACTTCCAAGCCCATGATAACAAGAGTCTCATTTCTTGTGTTTCTACCCATTTCTTCTCATAATTTTTTAAAAATTTGGCGATATCGGATAATTCCAGTAGAAATGAGCTTATAAACCGCTTTTACATCAATCTCCATTAAATTTGATATTTCCTGAGAGTCCATCCCCTTATAAAACTTCAAAAACAAAGCTTCCCGCTGCCTAGGCGTAAGATGCACACTCATCGCCTTCAGATTTAGCCTACTCATTTCTCGTGTTTCTTCATGAATTATTGAAGATTGAATGGATTCTGTCTCTTGCTGATCTATATGGTAATCCTCTAATGGGACCTGCTTGTTTTCTTTTAATTTAGCAAACAATAGCCGTCTGAATGACTGGAGCAAATAATATTTTACAGAACGCTGTATGTTTAGTCTTTTTCGATTTTTCCAAAGGTCCAGAAACAAATCCTGAATAACATCTTTTATTATCTCACTATCACTTGTAAGAGATAAACCATAATTGTAGAGGTAGTTGAAGTAGTTTGAAAATAGGGTGTCAAATGACGCAGTATCATCATTCCCAATTTTTTTCCATAACATTAAGTCGTGCTCAGAATCCATATGGTGTAGCTAAACCAATTTAATGAAGATTTTTAATATAAAAGACAAAGCTTAGCTATTACTATTTAATTCTTTTAATGCCTTTTTTCTTCTATACTGAAAACCTACAGTGCCGTGATTGTCCATGAGTAAAAGAATCTCTTTGAGTTCGTCCCTCAGCTCTGGGTAAGGTTTGGAAATACGCATAGCAGTTGTGATAGAAAATGCTGCGACGGCCATAGGCATCTTTGTGTCAGAGATAAATTCTAAACATTGTTCGTATAACTTACTCTGTATTCTTTTTGGGATAGGAGCATCTTCAAAAATCCGTATCGTATTTCGCATTATACCCGTGTGAATATCCCTCTGTATATGCGTGATCATTTTGCCATAATAAGGTTCTATCAGCTTTGGATTTTTTCGCGCAACATAACTTACAATCCAAGATGCAATCATACCTAGTCTATCCGTATGTGCAAAATAATATTTCATTAAGCCCTTGACTTGAGTAGGATCCCGTAGCACGATATCTACAATTTCTAGCACACGTGCCTTTGAAGGTCTCTTAGATAACTCTACATTAAAATCCATAACACGAATTTAAAAAACAAAAAGTGCTCGCAAAGAATTGATTATAATTTTTAAAAGGGCGTGCCCATTCACGCATTACATGCGTTCAGGTCGCTCCCTTACGCGCTCGTTGTTCACTCGGTACTGCGTACTCTGGCAGTTGCACTGCCAGCCACTCCAGGCAGCTCACGCAATCATAATCGCAATGAAAGATGAGACTATTTTATGATCACTTTGGTGTTCTTTTATTCTCTTCCCAAAACGGAATCATATAAAACCCAATCCATCTTCTAATTACCATTATGAAAACAACAAACTTCATATGAAAACAATCCTTAGATATAACATTCTTTAATGCGTTATTATATATATTTATGTCTTTATAAGCCTATGAAACAATTTGAAAGATATCTGGTGACTTCCGCACTACCGTATGCGAATGGTCCTTTGCACTTAGGGCATCTTGCAGGTGCATATCTTTCAGCAGATATTTTTGTTCGCTTCCAACGCTTGATGGGAAAAGATATAGTCTATATCTGTGGTAGTGACGAGAACGGTGCCGCAATTACAATGCGTTCTCTTAAAGAAGGTTTACCGCCACAAGAAATTGTAGATAAGTACGATAAACTTTTTAGAGAAGTATTTAAAGGCATTGGGATATCATTTGATTATTACCATCGTACATCTGACCCACTCCATCACGAAACCGCACAAGAGTTTTTTCAAAACCTCTATGACAAAGGAGAATTTGTAGAAAAAGAATCTGAACAATATTATGACGAGACAGCTAAAATGTTTCTAGCAGATAGATATATTTTAGGAACCTGTCCTAATTGTTCTCATGAAGAAGCCTACGGAGACCAATGTGAAAACTGTGGATCTGATCTTAGTCCCACAGAATTAATCAATCCTATATCTACCTTATCTAAAGAAAAGCCAGTCTTGAAAAAAACCAAGCATTGGTATTTACCTTTAGATAAGTATGAAGATTGGTTAAGAGAATGGATACAGACAGGAAAAGTAGGTGAAGAACAGCTACATTATCCGGAAGACTGGAAGAATCATGTTCTAGGACAATGCAGATCTTGGTTAGATGGAGGATTGCAGGCTAGATCTATGACCAGAGACTTAGATTGGGGAGTAGATGTACCCCAAAGTATAGAAGGAGCAGAAGGCAAAAAACTCTATGTATGGATGGATGCGCCCATTGGTTATGTGTCCTCTACAAAAGCTTGGGCCGCTGAAAACGGAAAAGACTGGGAGCTCTACTGGAAAGATGAGAAGTCAGCACTTATACATTTTATTGGAAAAGATAATATCGTATTCCATTGCTTAATCTTTCCTGCAATTTTAAAAGCACATGGAGAATATGTTTTGCCCGTAAACGTACCAGCTAACCAGTTTTTAAATTTAGAAGGAAAAAAACTTTCTACTTCCAAGAATTGGGCTGTGTGGGTGCATGACTATCTCAAAGACTTTCCTGGTAAAGAAGATGAGCTGAGATATGCATTGATAAAGAATATGCCCGAGTTGAAGGATAGTGAATTTACGTGGAAAGGCTATCAGGATGCAAATAATAATGAACTGGTAAACAATCTGGCCAATTTCATCAATAGAGTAGTAGTCCTTGTTAATAAATATTATGAAGGTGTCATCCCTGATTATGATGAGGCATTGATGATCACAGCTGCAGAGAATGAAGATGACATGGGCTACCATGAAAGCGAGATGCTATTGCTCTATGATAATTTAGATGCGATGTGTAGCGCCTTGCGTAGATATGACTTTAGATCAGCTCTTAAAAAGATCATGGATATTTCCTCACTTGGAAATCAACTCCTGCAATTTAACGCACCCTGGAAAATGATCAAAGAGGATGAAGACACAGTTAAGGTGGTGATGAACTTGTCCATGCAATATGTTACAGCACTGAGTATTGCATTAAGACCTTTTTTACCTTTTACTTCTGATAAGCTTAGAGATCTTTTGAATTTAGAACGTGTAACAGAAAAAGGCGAACTTCTAGATATCATGGATGACCTAGCTGAAGGGAAGAATATTATCCAAATAGGACACAAAATTAATGAACCAGTGCACTTGTTTTCAAGAATAGAAGATGATATCATTCAAGACCAAAGGAACAAATTAATTGCAGGAGCTATGGAAACAATAGAAACGGAAGAATCGAATATTAAACCTACTATAGCTTTTGAAGATTTTTCAAAAATGGATATTCGTACTGCTACAATACTAGAAGCAGAAAAAGTAGAGAAAGCTGATAAGTTGCTAAAACTTCAAGTCGACTTAGGTTTTGAAAAAAGAACGGTTGTTTCTGGGATTGCGCAATTCTATAATCCACAAGATATCATTGGCCAAGAAGTCTTAATCCTTGCTAATCTTGCTCCTAGAAAAATACGTGGAGTAGAATCTAAAGGAATGATTCTAATGGCAGAAGATAAAGATGGAAAACTTTCTTTTGTAAGTCCCGCGAAAGGTTGGGCAAACGGTTTTTCTGTCTCATAAGAATGCAAAATCTTCTTTTTTACGTTACATAAGTATCATTCTTGATTCCTATGAGGATATTGAATAATCACATATTGTCTTTTCTCCTTCTTTCATTGCTGTGTTGCAGTCCTGCTTTCGCACAAAAGCCGCTTTCTTCACTGGCTGAAATATCTCTACTTACTTGTGATCCTGGTAACCAGCTCTATTCTACGTTTGGACATACAGGCATGCGTGTAAATGATCCAGGACAAGAGATGGATATTGTATTTAATTATGGCATGTTTAGTTTTAATACTCCAGGATTTTATAGAAAATTCCTACGGGGAAAATTAGACTACCATTTAGGTATGCAGAAGTATGGAATCTTTCTTAGAGAATATAATCATTACTCAAGATCAGTATACGAGCAAAAACTTAATTTAGATAGTTTAGAGCGACAAAGAATTTTTGATTTCTTGGTTAACAATTCCAAAGAAGAAAATAGAACCTATAAGTATGATTTCTTTTTTGATAATTGTTCCACAAGGCCCAGAGATGTATTTACACAATCTTTAGGGATAGAGTTTCCAGATCAAAAGACAGATAAAACTTTCAGAAATCTCTTAGATGAATTTTTACCTGGACTCCCATGGTCAGATTTTGGAATAGATTTAGTTATAGGCAGTGTTGCAGACGATAAGGCCTCTGATCTTCATCAGACATTTCTGCCTGCTTATTTGATGAAGTCATTAGAGAATAAAAAAATTGGAGAAAAGAATTTTGTAAAGAGTACAAGCAATGTACTTGATTTCTCTGAAGAACAAGAGAAACGATTCACCCGTCCCTGGTTTACACCTATGCTTGTATTTATTTTATTACTTCTTTTGGAAGTGTTCTTGTTTTTCTTTGTTGACAAGAATAGTAAGGGCTTGAAATGGTATGACAAGTTTTGCTTTCTCATACTTGGACTCAGCAGTCTCTTGTTATTTGTGATGTGGTTCTTTACTGACCATATTGCAACTAAGGCAAATTGGAATCTGCTCTGGATTCATCCTTTTTACTTACTACTCGCTTTTAAAAGCCCAAGAACTTCTGCAAACTGGCTACTCATCTTGAGTGCAGTATTGACAGCGGCCGCTCTTGTGTTTTGGTTAGTTATCCCGCAGCAATATCATTTGGCTTTTATACCTATTATGATTATGCTTTTGATGAAGTTGTACAGATGGTGGAAATTTGAGCAAGTCTAATTTCTATTTTGAATTCAACCTACTCTTTGGTAATAGTTAAAGTCTTTGATTACTCTATTGAGAAAACTTCTAGAGCTTTCTGTCTTTTTTACGTTTAAAATAAGTTCAATCCTGTTAGATGTTTGGGTTACAATTGTAAAAGCGTTCTTAGAATTGTTTGACAATACTTCTCTGATTATACGAATATCCTCAGAGCTTAGATTAGTGACACTAGGGTAGGTGGGCATATAGCTTTCGTCATAGTCTTGATAGCCAGTGTCCTCAAGTCGCTTTGCTTGTTTATTTGAGATGACTAAAGTGTTTGCAACAATATCACCTAATCTTTGGTTTTTGTTAGATGCACCTATTGAGATAAGCGCTATGGACCAGCTTAGAAGGTAAAAATCAATAATACAAAATAACCATCGTGTAAAGTATTGTCCTATACTCACTGGAGCACCATCTGCAGATATCACCTGAATGTTTTGTGCCTTTTTTCCAGGAGTTTGGCCCTCATTAAATATTTCAAACAATAATGTGTATAACATGATGGGTAGAAAAAAGAAGCTCATTAGCATTGGCGATTCAATCATACCACTTGCAGATATGAGTATGAAAATAAAGAGCATGTAACCAAATTTGATAATGAAATCAATCAAATATGCTGCAATTCGTGTACCTAGATCAGCAAGTTTGTGCTCTAGGTTTACATTTTGCGCAGTATTAAGATAGGATGGTCTACTCATTAGTCTTTGAATATATCAAGTTTGATTATATTGGCAAAGATAAAATTCAAAGTCTTTTTGAAAGAAATTGTATTCATAAAGAAAAACGAAAAATATTGGAAGGAATTTGAAACTATTTTAAACTCCAATAAAAACGTAGATGCTGATCATCTGGCAAGTCTCTACATCCATATCACGGATGATCTTTCCTATGCACGTACATTTTATCAAGACAGCCCCTTAGTGTCTTATCTCAATGGAATTTCATTGAAAGCGCATCAATCTATTTATAAGAATAAAAAAGAAAAGCGCAGCCGATTTAAAGATTTTTGGAAGTATGAGGTTCCATTAGCCATGGCAAAATCACATCGCGCACTTCTTTATGCCTTTCTTATTTTTATGACTGCTACAGTGATTGGCTTATTTTCACAGTCTATGAATATTGATTTTGTAAGAGCAATCATAGGAGATGGTTATGTAAATATGACAGAAGAAAATATTGATCAGGGAGATCCTTTAGGTGTATATAGATCCGCTTCACAAAGTTCCATGTTCATTGGAATTTCAACGAACAATGTGCGCGTATCATTTCTAGTATATGTTTTTGGTATTTTAGGAACAATTCCCTCTGCATATATATTATTCCAAAACGGAATAATGGTTGGTGCATTTCTTGGTTTCTTTATAGAGCGCGGGCTTACGAGTTTGGCCTTAGGAACCATATTCATACATGGGGCCTTAGAACTTTCGGCAATAGTAATTGCAGGTGCAGCAGGAATTGTTCTTGGAAATAGTTTTCTTTTTCCTGGAACATATTCAAGAATGACATCTTTGCAAGAAGGTGCAAAAAGAAGTTTGAAAATCATTATTGGCTTAGTGCCAGTTTTTATAGTAGCAGCCTTGCTAGAGAGTTATGTTACTAGGCACTATCTTGTTCTAGGGAATTATGGGAGAGGGGTTATCATCATTCTCTCCTTCGCCTATATAATTTGGTATTACATTTATTATCCACTTAAACTTAAAACTAATGGCTACCCAGATAGAATTACAAACTCTTAGGAAAAGAGAATTTGGAGAAATTATAGGCGATGCGTTTAAAATTTTCTTTAAAAATTTCAAGGTGTACAGTTTTGGATTTTTAGTGTTTGTGATTCCCATTTTTATGCTATTGGGCATTGCTATTATTTCTGTAGGAGGTGATACATTAAATAAAATGATGAATAATGATATTATTGGGATGGCTGGAGATCTGGGAGCTCTAGTAACAGGATTAGGTCTGCTCTATGCAGGACTGTATTTATGCTATATGTCTACTTATACATTGGTGTATGCTGGCTTAAAGGCATATCGAGAAAATGGGGATGAAGAATTTAGTTTTGATGAATTAAAGGAAAATTTTCTGAAGTACATCATACCCGTTAGTGCAACTTTCTTTTTAATCATGTTAGTAGTAATTGGTGCAGTCTTTTTTCCCATTTTTATTTTAGGAATAATAAGTCCAGCTTTGGTCTTTATAGCAGTCCTCTTTATCATGCCATTTGTCCTTTATTTGGCAATAATAACTTCACTCATGCCCTTTATTCGAGTAGAGGAAGAGTTGAGTTTTATTGAGTCATATCATCGAAGCAAGTATTTAATCAAAGAAAATTGGTGGAGTGTATTTGGAGTCTTGTTTGTAGCTGGCCTAATTGCAGGCCTGATTGCAGTTGTGTTTAATGTTCCTTATCTAGTATTTACTACAGGTGCTGCATTAGGCGGTATAGGCGGGGAAGAAGGTATAGAGAGTGTTAGCTTGATGGTGGCCTTATCTTATTTGCTTGGTTTAATAGGTAGTTTATTTACCTCAATGTATACACAGATTGCTCTTGGTTTAAAGTACTATGACTTAGTGGAGAAAAAAGATAGTACTAAGCTATTGGATAAAATTGATACACTCGGAAAATCAAATGATAGCTTCTTTGAAAATGAGGGCGAATATTAGACTTACAATAGCGTCCTTCATTATTTTTGCTGCTTCCATACCCTTAGGAGCTCAGAGCAAGATATATGTTAATCAAGACAGTGTTTTTGAGGGTAGAGTTTTAAGTTTTGATAGTCTACACATCGAGAATTACAAAAGGAATTCTGAATATAATTATGAACAAGATGCAAAGTATGAGGACAATGTCTTTTTGAAACTCTTGTATAAATTTTTGAATTGGATTTCAGAAGCAACAGGAATAAAGTTTGGTTATGGACTTTTTCAATTCTTTAAATTTCTATTCATAGGGATTGCTGGATATTTAATGGTCCGGTTTTTCTTAAACTCCTCTTTGAGTGGTTTTATAAAGAAAAAGGAAGAAAAAATTCATTCTATAGATAGCGTTCTTGTAGATGCTGATATGAGTGCAATAGATTTATCTAAACTAATTGAAGAAGCAGAAAAGCGGCAAGATTTTAGATTAGCAATTCGGTTTATTTATTTGAAACTTTTGCGCACCTTAGATGATAAACAGCTGATACATTGGAAAGCTGAAAAAACAAATAGTGATTTTATATCTGAACTAAGTGTTCCAAATTTGAAAACTGATTTTGTCCGTGTCACAAGATTGTACGAATATTTTTGGTATGGCGAATTTGAAATTGACTCACGAGAAGCATATTTAGAAAATAAGAATGCATTTAATGTATTCTTTCATAAACTGAATGAATAATGCTGCAAGGGTTTATTAAAAATAACAAAAAGGCCATATATCTCTTAGCATTTTATTTTTGCTTGATATTGGTAATCTCGTATTACTGGCCACAAGAAGTAGATTGGAGACCCAGTTATTCTGCTCAGCATAGTAAACCATATGGAGCGAAAGTATTGAGATCAGAGCTCGCATACTTATTTCCAGATTCAGAAATAATGGATAGTGAAAGACCCATTTTCAACACTGTTCATGATACTTTAGAATTTGATGAAAAGACAGCATATGTTTTTCTAAATAAAAACTTTTATACAGACTCGTTGGAGCTGAGTAGATTATACTCTTTTGTTTCTAAAGGGAATACAGTATTTATCGCTGCAGAAGGCTATTCGGAAAATTTATTAGATACACTTAATCTTGATGTCGTAGAAGATTTCATGTACCCAAGTGAAAAAGATTCTGTAAAATATGCTTTTACTGCAAGGCCATTTTCAAAGAAAGAATTTGAATTTCCAAAAGCGCAATTTCTCTATACCTTTGAAGCGGACTCGCTTTTTAATGGAAATGTAGTTTCTTATGTAAATTATGATATACAGTTTAATCAAGTTATAGTTCCTTTTGGTAAAGGAAGATTTATATTAAACTCCAATCCATTAGGCTTTACTAATTACAACATATTAAAAGAAGGGAAGAGTACCTATGCTGCAAATTGTTTAAGCTATCTAGGAGCACATAGCAAGATTATTTGGGATAGCTACTATAAGATAGGTAAACCAGGAAGGTCTAAGACGCCTCTTGCAGAGATTCTTAAGATACCAGGTTTGCGATGGGCATACTGGATCAGTCTCTTTACAATTTTACTTTTCATGGGATTTCATTCTAAAAGGCGGCAACGCATTATTCCTGTAGAAGAAGAGTTAAAGAATTCTTCTGTAGAATATGTTGAAACAATGGGTAACCTCTATTATAATCAAGCTAGCATTAAAAGTATTGTACTTAAAAAGATAGAGTATTTTAAATCCTATTTGTACAGGAATTATAATATGAGTAATATTAATTTTTCTGAAGAGGATCAAAAAAGACTTTTAGCTAAGACTGGCAAACCAAAAGATGAAGTAGCAGAATTATTTACCTTGATAGAACAAGTCCTGCAAGGAGCAGAGGTGAATGTTGCAAGCCTGAAAACACTGACTGAAAAAATAAATAAATTTTATAAATAAAGAAATATGTTTGAAAGTAGGATAAATATGGAGCCTATCCGGCAAAGTATAATTGAAGTAAAGCAAGAAATTGCCAAAATTATTGTTGGACAAGAGGAAATGGTGGATCTTCTTATTGCTGCAATTCTAGCAAAAGGCCATGTTCTTATTGAAGGATTCCCAGGGCTAGCAAAAACATTGACTGCAAAAATTCTTGCAAAGACAATTGATGCGGATTTTAGTAGAATTCAATTTACACCAGACTTAATGCCTTCAGATGTATTAGGAACGTCCGTTTTTAATTTCAAGGATTCAAGTTTTGAGTATAAAAAAGGCCCTATTTTTTCAAATATTATCCTCATTGATGAAATAAACCGTGCTCCAGCAAAAACACAGGCTGCTTTATTTGAAGTAATGGAAGAACGACAGGTTACGAATGAAGGTGTGCTTTATGAAATGAGTGAGCCTTTTTTCATAATGGCAACGCAGAATCCTATTGACATGGAAGGGACATATCGTTTGCCAGAAGCACAAATGGATAGATTTCTTTTTAAAATAAAAGTAGATTATCCTACAATTGATCAAGAAGTGCAAATACTAAATAATGCACATACGGGTGGAGGTGCAGCCAAGCTCCAAGACATCATTGCAAAATTAGACCATAATAAGATCAATGAATTCCAAGATCTAGTACAAAACGTCCATGTAGAACCTAAGCTCGTTCAGTTCATTGCAGAAATTACCGCAAAGACGAGGAGCTTTAAAGACATCCATATAGGTGCTTCTCCTAGAGCTTCTCTTGCATTACTTATTGGTTCCAAAGCTTTAGCAGTTATAAGAGGAAGGGATTTCATTACTCCTGAAGATATCACAGATCTAAGTAACTCAGTTCTTTGTCATAGGATCAGTCTTAGTCCAGAAAAAGAGATGGAGGGTACGAGTCCAGAGGCAGTGATTAGTTCTTTGATTAAAAGTATAGAAATACCTCGATAATGCTTAAAAACATTACTGATTTATTTTTTACGAATAGATTCTATGCTGGCATAGTCTCTATTGTTTTCCTTTTTGTCTTTGCTGGCTTTTTTCAATCCCTTTTTTTTGTAGCGCTTGCTATTTTGCTTTTGTTTCTTCTTTGGGTAATTATTGAGATCATATTTTTATATAGAGTAAAAAAAGGATTCCATGCTAAACGCATTGTCCCAGATAAACTTTCTAACGGGGATGAAAATGAAATCTTCATAGAGCTTCAAAGCAGGTACCCATTCGCTTGTCAGGCCAAAGTTATAGATGAAGTACCGCATCAGTTTCAGTTAAGGGATACCGCTTGGATTGTCAACCTAGAAAACAACGAATCACAAACATTATTATACAAGCTCAAACCAGTGAAGAGAGGGGAGTACAGTTTTGGAGCAGTCAATGTGTATATCTCTTCTTTTTTGAAACTGGTGGAACGCAGATTTAGTTTTGATAATAATAAAATGGTACCAGTCTATCCTTCATTTTTACAGATGCGTAAATATGAACTTGCAGCCTTTTCAAATTACTTGGAAGAATTTGGAATTAAAAAACAAAGAAGGCTAGGGCAAACAATGGAGTTTGAACAAATCAAGGAATACGTGCAAGGGGATGACTTGCGAGCAGTGAATTGGAAAGCCTCTGCACGTAGAAATTCTTTAATGGTCAATCAATACCAAGAGGAAAAATCTCAACAAGTCTACGCCATTGTGGATAAAGGTAGATTAATGAAAATGCCCTTTGATAAGCTCAGCTTACTAGATTATAGTATTAACGCAAGTTTAGTCATTTTAAATATTGCTTTAAAAAAAGGAGATAAGTCTGGACTTATTACATTCTCAAATAAAATGAGTTTAGTAGTAAAAGCAGAAAAGAAGCCTGGCCAATTATCAAAGTTATTAGAAGCCCTTTATTCTCAAAAAACCAAGTATCTAGAATCAAATTTTGAATTGCTAAGTGCATTTATTCGGAGACGCATTTCTCAAAGAAGCTTACTCTTATTATTCACAAACTTTGAATCTGTACATTCTTTTGAAAGGCAGTTGCCCTATTTCCGCATACTTGCAAAACGCCATGTCTTGATTATCGTTATTTTTAAGAATACTGGTTTGGAAAAATTACAAAAGAATGATCCACAATCCGTACAAGAAATTTACCAACAGACGATAGCTGAAAAGCATATGAATGAAAAACATTTAATCGTCAAGCGTTTAAAACAAAATGGGATTTATAGTATTTTAACTAAGCCCAAAGATTTGACTATAAACACAATCAATAAGTATTTGGAATTGAAAGCTAGAGGAATTGTATAGAGCTAGTTGAGGCTTTTGAATAATATTAGATTCAAGAGTAACGGATATTAAATTCATTGAAATTATAGGGAAATAGAAACTAGAGTTTTTTTTATCAATCCTAAAATCTATGAGAAGTCTACCTAGCTACTCAAATGCATTTACTATTTGACGGTTTCCATGGATTTTACAAACTTTAGGAAATAGTCAACAAAGGATATTGTTGCGAGAAGTATAGCGAAGTAAAAAACATAAATGTGCCAATCCCATTCTAAAAGCAAGAAAAGCATTGCGAAGAAGATAATTGTTGTTTTGTATTTTCCAATATTACTCGCATTTATAGTTACATTCCGCTCTGTAGAAGCGAGTCGCATACCCATTGTAACAATCTCTCTAAAAATAAAGAAGACTACAATCCATGGGGCTAGCTTGCCCGCAACGCAAAGAATAAAGAGAGCAGTAATTACAAAGACCTTATCCGCAGTATAATCTAAAACAGCACCAAATGAACTGGTAAGGCCTTGTTTTCTAGCAAGCACTCCATCAAAGTAGTCAGTAGCACCCGCAATGGCGCCTAAAACAATAGTAATTTCTGTTTTATAGGGGATATCACTAAGATAAATCAAGCAAAGAGGTGCGAGAAGAATCCGAATAAAACTGAGATATTGTGCGACATGCCATTTCACTTACGCAATATAGAAAACATTAAGATTTGTCCTTATATAAGATCTTTTGATTTTAATGGAATCTGCCTTATAATTTTAGGAAAGGGATATATCTAACAAGATTGTCTCTAGGTGATCTGTTAGGGATGTCAATATTTTTAGCCACTCTCAGTTCGTGTTCTCCTCCTTCTAATTGTTTAATGTTGATAAAACAAATGATTCCATTCTCACCAGCATTTGGATGTTTATAATATTTACAAGTGCATTCATCTAATATGTCTTTGCCATCCAATGTTACATTAAATAAAGATTTGAATGCATTTAAATTGGAAGTGATCTTCCCTCTGTCATACATGATTTTATTTTGTGCATTATTGTTCAGTACACTATCTTGAATTTCTTTCCATCGATCTTTGCTATGGAGGTCTGGGTTCTCACTTTTGTATTTAAGGAGCTCTTTGTATTTTTGTAGGTTTTCCTTTCTTATTTTATTATACACAGTATCTTTTGCAGTTGTGCCCATAATTTTATGTCGCAAGCCTTTCTTAAACAAAGCTGAACTTGGTGCTCGTTGTTCTAAACGTAATGCATCACCAGTAGTTTGTCTCAAAAACAAAGTTGCATAGTCTTCAGAAATAGTAAATGAAGAAAGGCTTGCTAGCCTAATGACCTTTTTCTTTTTAAAGGAAGAATTTGAGTTTTCAATAAACTCCTTCCTTAAATCATCATATAAGTGCCATTGAACAGAATGCTCACTCGTATATGACTTTGTTAAATTGTTATCAGTAAAATCAGGGAAAAAAGGATATGATTGCATACTGGTCAAAGGGAAAATAAATATCAATAGTATGAAATAGGGGATGCTCAATACTATTAACCTACGGGTGTATTTGTCATCAAGAAAATTGTACAAGAGGGGTCTATAAAGAAAGGAGAGCGTAATGAGACTCATGAATTTA
>CALCMJ010000010.1 GCA_937967615.1 uncultured Saprospiraceae bacterium | reverse complement strand
GAAAATGAAAATAAAGACTACAATCTTAATAGCATTCTTTTGGATAATCATTCCATTTAACCTAGCTGCTCAAAACACAGAATGGAATTTAAGTTTTGAAGAGTGGGATTTTGAAGATCAGACTCCTGGCTTGTGGAATGATACAAGCGTTATTGAGAATAGAGTGGGATTATTTCCTCCTAAATGGCATTTTAGATCAGATTACATTCCTGAAAGAATGGGCTTGGGCAGAACTACAGATGCCACTGAAGGAGAATACGCAGTTACAATGTCTGGATATTATTCGTATGAAGTTATGAGAATAATTTCAGGCAATGATGAAATACATTCTGGGTGG
The DNA here is from genome assembly GCA_937967615.1 of uncultured Saprospiraceae bacterium. Taxonomy (GTDB): domain Bacteria; phylum Bacteroidota; class Bacteroidia; order Chitinophagales; family Saprospiraceae; genus CALCMJ01. The sequence goes on along the minus strand of CALCMJ010000010.1, from coordinate 23,186 downwards.
CCTATAAACTTTAAACCAAACAAACTTAGTGGTGATTACAAAGCTATTCTCCTTGGCGAATGTGATTCTTTAAGAACCTATGTTGATATTTATCTGACTAGACATGATGGGAATAAAAGAGATACTATTGGTCAAGCAAATGCAGTATTGAAAGAAAGTGATTCTTATACACCTTTTGAATTAAAGATAAATTACACAAATGAAGTATTGACACCAGATACTGTAATTGTCGTTTTAGCAAAACGGAGGTTTGGATTTGATGTTCCTCCAGCTTGTCTAGAATGTAGCCATGTGTTTTTTGATAATTTGCGTCTTAGAACTGCAGTGACAAATCTGGGAACAGATAGCGAACTTACTGGGGTGGAATTCTATCCTAATCCTACAAAAGACAGGCTTATAATAAAATCAGAATGCCGGACTTGCTTATTTGATGTGGCAATGTTTAGTGCAAATGGTCAGTTAATTAAACGATATAATTCCATACTAGCTGAATCTCCAATTGAGACAGAATATTTGAGTGCGGGAATTTATTTTATGAGAATAGAGGATAGTGAAACCAAGAAGTTTGTCTATAAAAAGCTAATAAAAGAATAGTGCTGCACAGGGGCCGCATCAGGGATCGTAAGGGCACGCTTGCGTGGTCCAGACTTCAGTCTGGACGGAACCCCTGGAATAGCCCGGTCCTGCGCAGCAGGAGATGCCCTACTCTTTCTTCCAATAAATATTCTCTAATAGCGAACAAATTGTATTTTTGCCACCTAGAATATGGCAAAAGCAGCAATTCAATACGCTAAGAAAAAGCATAGTAAACAAACGTTAGTCGATTTGTACAAGGGATTGCTGAAGCCGCGACTCATTGAAGAAAAGATGCTTTCATTGCTCAGACAGGGCAAAATCAGTAAATGGTTTTCTGGAATAGGGCAGGAAGCGATATCTGTGGGCTGTACTTTTGCCCTAGAAAGCGACGAAATGATTTTTCCTATGCATAGGAACCTGGGCGTGTTTACAAGTAGAGAGGTGCCACTGGAACGTTTGTTTTGTCAATGGCAGGGAAAGATTGATGGCTTCACAAAAGGGAGAGATCGTTCATTTCATTTTGGGACTAAGGACTATAACATAGTAGGGATGATTTCTCATCTAGGTCCTCAATTAGCATTAGCAGGTGGAGTTGCATTAGCACATAAACTTAAGAAGGAGAAAAAGATTGCACTCGCATTTACCGGTGAAGGGGGAACGAGTGAGGGTGATTTTCACGAGGCGTTAAATGTGGCTTCTGTGTGGAAACTTCCGGTAATATTTGTGATAGAAAATAATGGATATGGTTTATCTACTCCCACCTCAGAACAATATAATTGTGTAGACCTCGCAGATAGAGGAGTGGGGTATGGTATGCGCTCTTATGTTTTGGATGGAAATAATATTCTGGAAGTGTATGAGACTATAAAGAAACTTGCGGAGGAAATCCGTAAAAAACCAGAACCTATTTTAATTGAGTGTAAGACCTTCAGAATGCGAGGACATGAAGAGGCGTCTGGCACTAAATATGTTCCCAAAAAACTCATGGACTCCTGGGCTAAAAAAGATCCCTTAAAGAATTATGAAGAATTTCTTTTGAAAGGAAAGTATATCAGCAAAGAGGATATTGCAGGATTTACAAAAGAGATAAAGGCTGAAATTAAGGCGGCATTAAATTATGCGGCAACAGTTCCTGAGCGAGAGAGCACCATAGAAGATGAACTTGCTGATGTATATGCATCCAATGTAAGTGAGATAGTAGAAAATGCAAACGGGAAAAGATCAGAGAAGAGATATATTGATTCAATTTCTGATGGGCTGCGTGAAGGAATGAGAAAACATGACAATCTTGTGTTGATGGGTCAGGACATTGCAGATTACGGTGGAGTGTTTAAGATTACGGATGGTTTTGTGGAAGAGTTTGGGAAAGATAGAGTACGTAATACACCACTGTGTGAAAGTGCCATTATTGGTATTGCTCTTGGAATGAGTTTGCGAGGTTTTAAGACTATGGTGGAAATGCAATTTGCAGATTTTGTGACCTGCGGTTTTAATCAGATTGTAAATAATCTGGCTAAGGTACATTACCGTTGGGGACATGCAGCAGATGTTGTAATCCGTATGCCTGCGGGGGGTGGAGTAGCAGCAGGACCATTCCATTCTCAAACAAATGAAATGTGGTTTGTGCATACACCTGGACTAAAAGTTGTTTTCCCCTCTAATCCTTATGATGCAAAAGGTTTGCTTCTTGCCTCATTAAGCGATCCAAATCCTGTGATGTTCTTTGAGCATAAGGCCTTGTACAGATCACTTTCTGAAGAAATTCCAGATGCTTATTATGAAATAGAATTGGGCAAGGCAAAGCTAGTGCGTGAAGGAAATGACTTGAGTATAATTACTTATGGCCAGGCGGTGCATTGGGCAGTGGAATATTGTGAGAAGAATAATGTATCAGCGGATATCTTAGATCTGAGATCACTAGTGCCTTTAGATTATGAGGCAATTGAAACTACAACCAAAAAGACGAATCGTGTGATTGTCTTGCATGAGGATGTAAGAACTGGGGGCCTAGGTGCAGATATTTCTGCGCACATCAGTGAGCATTGTTTTGAACATCTGGACGCACCTGTCCTACGTGTGACAAATTTGGATAGTGCAGTACCCTTTGGTAAGCATTTAGAAAATATATATTTAGCAAAAGAAAGATTATCTTCAGCAGTCGAAAAAATATTAGAATATTAGACATGGATATAGGAACATTACAAAGCAGAGTAAGTAAATACAAGAAAATTCTTAAGAATACTAAGGATTATAGAAAGGCATGGATTAAAGAAGTGAAGCCTTTTATAAAGGATACTCTAGAGAAAATTAATAAGGAAACTAAGCTAGGTGCTAAGATTACTTGCCAGGATAATATGGAAAACTTAGGGGTTGTCATATTTTCTTTGGGAAAGGACTATAGTGGCATAGCCGAGAAAATAGAAGGGAGCGAGACTAAAAAGAATATGATAAAGTCCAATGGTTCTTTAGTGTACCAAGAACTGTTTAATGGCAAGATCATGATCATGATTATTCATCCATTTATTGAAGGCTATGGCCAACCACAACCACCAAAGTCTGTGGAAATCTTGCGTCCTAATGAGGTGACAGAAGCATTCATAATAAGACACGTTGAAGAATTTCTAAAAGAAATAATCGATTGGGAAGATTATGATGATGACGAACAGGAAAAACTCCCGTTCAACACAATTGGTTTCCAAAACAGTCTTTTAACCGAAGACCCTGACGACTAGTCAGAAGGTTATAGCGGAAACTCGATATTTGCATTCACCATTGCTTTTGCTTCTTCAACAGAGATGCGCACCTGCGTAAGATCATCTCTATTTCTAAGCGTAACTGTTTGGTCCTCCAATGATTGATGGTCAACCGTTAAGCAAAAAGGTGTTCCTATGGCATCCTGTCTTCTGTATCTCCTTCCTATGGCATCCTTAGCATCATAAATGGTGTTGAAGGATTTTTTGAAATTATCAAATACGTCATTCCCCATCTTCACTAATCCCTCATGATTTTTTAAGAGCGGCAGAATTGCACATTTCATAGGAGAAAGCGATGGATGAAGTTTTAAAACTGTTCGGGTAGATTCTTTTCCATCTGCATCAGGGACAGTTTCGTCACGTAGCGCATTTGTCATTTGGGCAAGAATCATTCTATCTAAACCAATTGATGTCTCTATAACATAGGGGACATAATTTTCATTTAGCTCAGGATCAAAGTATTGCAGCTTTTTCCCAGATAATTCTTGATGACTCTTAAGATCAAAATCCGTTCTAGAATGTATCCCTTCTAGTTCTCTAAACCCAAAAGGAAATTCAAATTGGATATCTGTAGCAGCATTCGCATAATGCGCTAAGTTTTCGTGGTCGTGGAATCTTAGTTTTTCTTCTGGTGAACCGATGGCTTTATGCCAGTCTCTTCTTGTCGTTTTCCAGTAATCATACCATTTGGCATCTTCGCCGGGGCGAACAAAAAACTGCATCTCCATCTGATGAAACTCTCTCATCCTAAATGTGAATTGACGCGCAACAATTTCGTTTCTAAAGGCTTTTCCTATCTGCGCAATTCCGAATGGTATCTTCTGTCTTGAAGTTTTTTGCACATTCAGAAAATTGGCAAAAATACCCTGAGCAGTTTCAGGTCTTAAGTATAACTTACCTTCTTCTCCAGCGATGTTGCCTAATTGTGTGGAGAACATAAGATTAAACTGTCGCACTTCAGTCCAGTTTTTTGAACCTGTTTCTGGGCAAGCAATCTCTAGTTCTTCTATCAAAGCTTTTAGGCCTTCCATATTCTCTTCTTTGAGAAGAGAATTCATCCTATTTATTATATCATCAATCTTTCTTTGGCGATCAATGATACGTTGATTTGTTTCTCTAAATTGTTTTTCATTAAAGGCATCTCCAAATTTCTTTGCAGCCTTTTCTACATCTTTCTTAATCTTGTTCTCTATCTTCTCACAATACCCTTCAATAAGCTGGTCCGCTCTATATCTTTTCTTAGAATCTTTATTGTCTACTAAAGGATCATTAAACGCATCAACGTGCCCACTCGCTTTCCAAACCTTGGGATGCATAAATATAGATGCATCTATACCTACGATATTGTCATGCATCTGTACCATGCTCTTCCACCAGTAGCTTTCTATATTCTTTTTGAGCTCTACGCCATTGGGCCCATAATCGTAAACGGCGGCTAATCCATCATATATTTCACTGGACTGAAAAATGAAACCGTATTCTCTACAGTGGGAAGTAAGTCTTTTAAAATCAATAGTGCTCATAGTTATATATTCAAGTCTGCAAAAGTAAGAAGTTTTTTGAACTCATGTCCTTATGATATAGTTATCAGCAAGCGTGTATCAATAGATGAATCTGAAGTATAAAATAACATCTTCATAATTTTAAATAGAATGGGAGATAAAAAGGCGATGTAGCCTCTAATTAAATTAACATTAAGTCTCAATGTGAATAGATAAGTGGTATTGTCACACTATTATTCGTATAATTTTCTTCAGCACCACTTCCTGGTAAAATATTGATTGTAATGTTATTAATTCCATCAGTTTGAAAAGGATCATAAATTATGACCAAACCAACTCTACTGACACCGCTAGCACCAATACTTTCAATACTATTAAACAAATGAAAATCTGGATTCGAATTATAATATGTCCATTCGGAATTGTTAATTACCAGACCATCTAATGTTGTCATCGTATCATCAAAACTGAAATTGATATGCGCATCTTTTGCTATGGTAAAGCTGACAAGACCTGTTGTAGAAACGTTTAATAATTCTTTCAACTCTACGACCACATTTAAGGAAGAAAGTCCTAGAATATTTTGATTATTTATTACAAATTCTGGATATAGATCAGGGGTCTCATTGAATTCATCAGCTCCTATATCGTATGTTCCGTTATTTCTAGGCTCACAATCATAGTCAGTTAAAACTTCCGTCAAATCAGTACCTGCATCCACAATTTCAGGTACATCGCTGGCAAGGTGATAATCATAAACAGCGGCATCTGTAAAAATAGAAAGGTCTGTAGTCAGATAGTTTGTTTCCAATGTTCCTGATGAGCCACTAGAGCGGTCACTAATTTCTCCATTCGTTATATTATTGACGATGTGCACATTTGTGGTAGCTGCAAATCTATATTCAATGGACCTAGGATAGTTGTCCGTGATTACAGTGTTGTTATACACGTTTGCATCAGGGGCATGTTCCAATCCTATACCAACATCTGTGGATGTGTGCACAAAATTATTCATGATCAAGCCTCCAATATGCCCATTTGTAGGATCATTGCCTAAGCCAAATCCAATACCTCTATCACAATCTATGATATGATTATTTTCAACAAGGGTGCCTTCGCATTCTTTCCAAAAATGAATGGCATGCTCTGCTAAAATATCATTAGGAGAACGGATACCTTTAAAGGTACAGTGAGCCACTCTCCAGTCTATTGATCTGTGCGCATCAATCCCACCAGTATAGTTTTGGTAAGCAATTCCAGAGGTAAATTCAAATTCACAACAAAGTATTTTACCTCTATCTGCAAATAATGATCCTCCACCAGACACCTTTAGTAGTTGTTCTTTTGCATCTACAAATTTTACGTTTTGTGCTAAAAAATCATCTGCATCATTCGGGTTGGAATGTACCTGGATCGGGTGGTAAAAAACCTCTCCAATTGTCATATTTGCCACAGTAAAAAAGTCTGCTGCAACATTAAAGATATGAGTAACAGAAGCATCGTCCCAACCTTGTCCTTTTATAACAACATCATCTGCATTACCAGTGGCTCCAATTATGCTGAGATTGCTCATGTTAGGTGTTATAGCTCTCAAATTACTGGTCAAAATATAAGTACCAGCTAACACCGTAATTGTCATGTTTCCATTATCAGTATCTGCCTGATCCAGTGCATCCTCTAATTCAGCAAGATTGCTCACATTTACATTTATGTTTGAATTAGGTGCTAACGGAGGGCAATCACATTCATCAACTACCATTGAAGTTTCTTCTCCGGCCATATCAGGAGTAAAAGAAGAAACATTATTTGCCATTGATATTGAATAGAAAAACAATGTGCCTAGGATACTACTTAGAATGGTTTGGCGCATGTTAGTTATTTTTGAGTGCGTGAAAAGATGTGGAGAAGAATATGGTAGTTTAAAGAAATTGTAAAATTTAATAAACTACAAACCTCTAATGCAAGATATGGAAAAAAGGGGATATAAAACTAATAGATAAAGAATGCTATAGATGATAGGAACATCATCAGATACAGTTATTTATATATTTTACTGCTCTAAGTACATTGTAATGGGTGTAGTTAGGAAGAATTATAAAAGGATCAAAATTGAAATTAAGTGAAAGCCAGCAGATAATAGTAATTATGATGTCATATCTGTTTCGGACCCCACAGAGACGCCCACACGAATAATCGATGTTGCTTATATTAAAAATAAACCGACCAAAACTAGTCAAAGCTCAGGTCGGTTTAAAAGCGTGATTCTCTAGAACTAAATCACAGCTTTAGCATTGATTTTTATTATTCTAGATCTAATTAGCACCACAATTATAGACAGCAAAAGTTGCATCATCTGCGGGAGTTAAATACCTGGATGTAGGGTTCACGTATTGCCAGAAAAAATCTGAAGCGGAGCCAGCATCAACTTCACCTTGATCCAGATCTACAATATGGTCACCTGGAATAACTAAGTCTGATCCCTCACTTTCCACTAGGCCGTTCGTATTATATGTCTTCCAAGTAATTTTGAGTTCCGTCCCCAGCTCTTGTACTATAAACTTTCCTACTCTATAAGAATCCGTTTGATAGACTACTATAGCGTCTACCGGCATTTGGGGATCTATATCTCCACCACTTATCAGATCATGTGATAAATCAGCGAATAGTATGTCGTGATAATTTATTCCTCCAAAAACAAAATCACCGGAACATTCTTCTGGTTCTGTATCTTCGCAAGAGTAAATAGCAAAGCTTGCACCATTCAGAGGAACTACATAGCGCTCAATTCCATCTACAGCCTCCCACCAAAAATCATTAGCGCCATCACTGGCTAAGACTCCAGTGTCAAGATCCACATTCCATGTGCCTGGTATAAAAAAGTCCGCACCTTCACTAAAAATAGTACCATCATCATTGTAAGTTGTCCAAGATATTAATAAAGAGGCATCAATAGATTGTACAAGGAATTTCCCAAAACGTCCCTCATTTGTTTTGTAGACAACCACTGTGCCAGCAGGTATTTCGTTGTACACATTGTCACTTCCGTCCAATGCTAATTCTAACTTATCTGTATTTATAATATCCTCTAAGCTTACTGCATTATATCCCTCTATCTCTGTACAAACAATTACTTCATCTACTTCTCCATCACAGTTATCGTCGACATTGTTTCCAGGAATTTCATCGGCACCAGGATTTACTGTAGGGTCTGTATCATCACAATCTTCAGTGCAGAGATATCCATCTCCATCTTTGTCCACAGGATCTGCCTCACATTGTGCTTGCAAAAGTTGATTGGCAATTTCATCAATTATTTCAGGAGAGATACCGCTAGTATTCAACCAGATTATAACTTCTTCCATCTTCGCTATCGCTTGCTCTATTTTTCCTTGGTTGAGTTTTTTTGTAATGTTTTTAAATCTCCCAAGTAAATAATTTCTTTGATCCTTGTTAATGAGATCATCTTGATACAATGCGTTTACTAAATCAGTAAGGTCAGAGATTATTTGTAAGGCATCACTAACTGAACGGGAATCCGTTTCTAGATCAGTAATTTGTGATTTGTCTGCATTCCTTTCGTTTTGCATGAATCCATTTTCTTTTTCGCAGCTGGAAAAAATAGCTAGAATGCAAAGAAGGGTGAATAAAAAAAACTTGTTCATTTTGATTTAATTTATTTTAAGTATAGAATTATTCCATTTGTACGGTATACTCTTTTGTACGCCCTACGTATGAGAATTAAATGAGTAAGGCAAAGTTCAATTTTGTTTTACTTAGATTCATCTATGAAAACATAAGGAAGTAAAAATCTAGGTTTACATAGAGAGGGTATTGTGGGGAGGGAAGAGAACGACATGTTCTAGTTTGTTTAGGGTATTAAAAAAAATTCTGAGAATTCTGGTTCAAGATTTGGGTTTCAAGGTATCCTGCTTTGATCATGCATATAGGGTATTAATTTTTTTTTTTGAACATTCTTTAAATCCTGAGAATTCTGGTTCAAGATTTGGGTTTCGAGGTTTCCAGGTGCTGCGGATGTCACTGAGAAAGGCAGACTCATCGATCTTAATAAACAGGTGCACTTAACAATGCATAAATCGTTTTTACACCATCAAAATAATTACCTAAACGTAAATTCTCATTGGGGCTATGTTGGTTGTTGTCACTATTTACAAGAGGAACAATTACAGCAGGGACATCAAGGGTATTGATAAACGGACTTGTAGGAAGGGTGCCACCCATAGTTCTCAAACGTATAGGTTCCACATCAAAGCAATTCTTAATTACTTCGTAAGTCCATTTACCGAGTTTGGAATCAAAGTCGGTTCTGAATGCATCAGTGACTCCTCTGGAATTCATTTGACATATTTTAGGATACTGTACCCGTTCTCTTGAACTGGGTTTTTCAACAGTAACATAATATCCCTGATCTTCAATATGCTTTTTGAGCAGCTTTTTTAATCTTGTTCCATCTGACTCTACTACTAAGCGGATATCAATTTCTGCAAGAGCAGTTGCTGGAACGATAGTACGGGATTCTTTGCCAACCCATGCGGATGCCATACCTCTGATATTTAATGAAGGAAACTGCAAGGCCTCTTGATAATTATTTCCCACTTTATCCACCTCACCAATTCCTAATCTTCCCTGGAGTTCTTTTTCATTATCTGGAACCTGAGACAGTATAGATTTTGTCTTTTCGTCCAAAGTAATGCCATCATAATATCCAGGTATAATTACACGTCCTTCGTCGTCTTTCATGCTTGCTAGAAGTTTTGAAAGACGGAGTGCAGGATTAGGAGCGTAGTTCCCATAGTGGCCACTATGAAGAGGGAAGGTGGGCCCAAAAACTTTCAAACTTACAGTTGTATTTCCACGAGCGCCATATGCAATGGTGGGTATGTTTGTTGGATGCTTTGGGCCATCATAAATAATAAGCATATCAGAGCTTAACGATTCTTTGTTTGCAAGAACAGCTTCAGCAAGATTTGGAGATCCTTTTTCTTCTTCAAAGTCAAGGATGATTTTAAGATTATAAGGGATTGCTTTATTTTCTTCTCGTAAAGTTTTAAACGCAGTGAGAAACATAACAAATGGAGACTTGTCATCTGAGGATGACCGAGCAAAGATTCTCCAATCTGGATTCAGTAGTTTTTCTTCTAATCGTTCCCATTTAATGTCTACCCAACCTTCAGCCTCAATTTGTTCTTTTAGCACTGCTTGATATGGATCATCTTGAAACCAAAAACTGGGATCAACAGGTTGGCCGTCAATATGAAAGTAGAATAGTAGGGTAGGTAAATTTGCCTTCTTTATTGTATAATCTGCGAGCAGGAGAGGAACAGACTTGGTGTTTAATCGCGTGCATGTAAATGCAAAGGATTCTAATTTCTCTTCACACCAACTCAGGTTTTTCTCAATGTCTTCAGGGAAATTCGCATCATTAGGAATTGCGAGTAACTCTTGGAGTAAGTCCAATGAGGTTTTTGCGTTTTGGTAGGTCGTATGGTCAAGATCTATTTCCTGAGCTTGAACAGATGTTAGAACAAAGTAACAGATGATGGCGAAGCAAATCTTAAAATTCATATTCTAAATTTATAGCAAAAAGATAATCAATTTTAATTGAGAATAAGATGATAATGAACGACACAATTTCTAAATACGCGCTTAGAACTTTAATTCAATCTTTAAAATTCTTCATTTGCCATTCTTAATGATATATTGTTTAACCAATTATGAATTATGAAAAACTCCATTTGCTTCCTCACGGTGTTATTATTTCTCTTTAGCGCTTGTTCCAAAAAGATTAACACTCCTTTACAAACTGAACGTATTCCAACAGAACCTGAGGGAATGAAACAGGCCGAGAGTTTGGATGTGCTCCTTCAAGAGCAAGCAAGGCAACTTTCAAAGAATATAATTATAACAGATGGTCATATTGATTTACCCTATCGATTGAAAATCCAGAACTTCAAATTGACTAAGGAATTTATAGGTATACCCATTGAAACCGACAAAGGAGACTTTGATCATAAACGGGCAAAAGAAGGAGGATTGGACGCGCCCTTTATGTCTATTTACATTCCAGCGTCTAAGCAAGTGGATGGAACAGCAAAACTTGTTGCTGACACATTGATAGATATGGTGACAGGAATTATTGATGCTCACCCAAAACATTTTGGATATGGAAGGTCTGTGAGTGAGGTAAAAGCGAACTTTAAAAAAGGCTTAGTTTCTTTGCCTATGGGTATGGAAAATGGTGCTCCAGTTATGGATGACCTTGATAATGTGAATTATTTTCACAAAAGAGGAATTCGTTACATTACTCTTACACACTCTAAGGTCAATCAAATTTGTGATTCTTCTTATGATACGATTCGGACATGGAATGGCTTGAGTCCCTTTGGGGAGAAGGTAGTAGAGCGAATGAACGAAGTAGGCATCATGGTAGATATTTCCCACGTGAGTGATTCTACGTTTTATCAAGTTATGAAACTTTCAAAAGTGCCTTGTATCGCATCGCATTCTAGTGTGCGTAAATTCGTTCCTGGTTTTGAAAGAAACATGAGTGATGATATGTTGAAAATTCTTGGAGAAAAGGATGGAGTAATTCAAATAAACTTTGGCTCCACATTCTTAGATGGGGATCTTCAAAAAGAAAGGGAAGCCTATCATTCAGAAATAAGAGATTGGTTAAAAGAGAATCATAAGCTGAGTCCCTTTGATGAAGGAGCTAAAGAACATATAGATGCATATCAAAAAGAACATCCGAAGAAATTTTATTCTGACGTAGAAAAAGTTGTTGACCACATAGATCATGTTGTTAAAATCGCAGGAGTAGACCATGTAGGGTTTGGTTCTGATTATGATGGAGTAGGGGATACATTGCCTACAGGTCTAAAAGATGTCGCATCGTATCCTAATCTTATTTATGTGCTTTTACGCAGGGGCTATTCAACAGAGGATATTGAGAAAATGTGTTACAAAAATGTTTTCCGTGTATGGAAGGCTGCAGAAGATTACGCTAAGAACTTTAATCAAGGTGGTTGAGGATTACATATACCAACTAGAGGGACAGCAGAAAGAAGTAATGCAGTTCTTACATGATATCCTTACAATAGAATATGGACTAAACGCAAAGATTAGGTATAAGATCCCATTTTATTTTGGAATTAGTTGGATCTGCTATCTGAATACGCGTAAAAACAATAAGGTAGATTTTGCGATAGTGCGTGGACAAGAAATTTCCAATGCCTCTGGATTACTAGACAGTCGAGATAGGAAAATGATTTCTAGTGCTGAGTTTGGAAGCATAAAAGAAATTCCAGTGGATCTTGTAAAAGAGATAATTGAAGAGGCAATTTTCTTGGATGAGACTGTGCCTTATAAGCTTAGGAGAAAAGCTTAGCTGTTAAAATTTAAAATGAAACTCAATTCTTGTCAAATTATATAAGTATTTTGCTGTAGAACAATTGTTAATAATCTTGATTTGAAAATATACAAGCTTCATATATTTTTCTTTTTATTGCTGTTAGGTTGTCAGAGTGGTATACAGGAAAAATCAAAACAATTAGTTGATAGCATTACCTTAGTGGTCTTAGGAAATGTCCAAGATGCAGGATCACCACACATAGCCTGTTCAAAAAAATGCTGTAGAGATTTATTTGTAAAGCCAGACCCCCTTCGCAAAGTTGTCAGTCTCGGATTGTTAGATCCTGAAAATGACAATACTTACTTGTTTGAAGCGTCTCCTGACATGGTAGAACAATTAAAAATTCTCAAAAACTATTCTTGGAATAAAGAAAAGGAACTTCCAGAAGCAGTTTTTCTTACCCATGCCCATATTGGACATTATACCGGTTTGATGTATTTTGGTAAGGAGGCGATGAATGCAAAAAAACAAACGGTGTTTGCCTTACCTAAGATGAAGGAGTTTTTAGAAACCAATGGTCCTTGGAGCCAGTTAGTAGAAAATGAAAATATTGCATTGCAAGAGCTGAACGCTGGAGCAACACTCCAGTTGTCGCAAAAAATCCAAGTAAGTCCATTTACTGTGCCACACAGAGATGAATATTCAGAAACAGTAGGGTATAAAATAAAGGGACCTAATAAATCTGCTCTGTTCATTCCGGATATAGATAAGTGGAGCAAATGGGAGAAGAATATTATAGAAGAAATTGCCAAAGTAGACTATGCGTTTTTGGATGCTACTTTTTATGATGCAGCTGAAATTAACTATAGAGATATATCCGAAATCCCACATCCTTTTATTGTGGAAAGTATGGCATTGTTTAAAGAACTTGGAGCAACAGAAAAAGCGAAAATTCAATTTATCCATTTTAATCACACAAATCCTGCCTTGGATGAACATAGTGACGCCACAAAGAAAATATTATCTGCAGGTTATGGGATTGCAAGAATGCATGATGTTTTTGCATTATAGATCCAATAAGCCCAACGTTCAAAAGTAAGCCCAAAGTCAATTGCAAAGTATTGCGATTTCCCCAAAAGTTAAACATGTTAAGAAACTATTAGAGAGCAGAAATTGTATTTAATTTAGATTTCAATTGATCCAAACTAAACTTAAAATGAAAAGATTTATCACCCTTCTTGTCCTATGCCTTTGTATTATGAATACTTCATTTGGACAAAGTACTGAGCGCTTTATTCGCATAATTGGTAACGCTTCGCAAGAATTCATTTCTACTGGCACAGTCTTGAATTTTGTGATTAGTGAAGTGGCACCTAATGAGTATAAACAAATAAGATATAAGTCCATTGATCAGGCCTATTCAGAATTTGTTGAAGAAATGGGGAAGATTGGAATTCCTGAATCAAAACTGATGAGAACAACAGGAAACATTTCTAAATATGCAAAAACAGTCCAACGGGCATATTCGCTTAGTTTGAATGATCAAAAGCAATTAGACGCAGTATCTGCAATGGATATAAGTGGCGTGAAATTGAACAGCATAAATTATACGTATACATATGATGAGGATGTAGAGCAATCCCTTGCATTAAGTGCAATAGACGATGCAAAAAGAAAAGCAAAAAATCTGTGTTCCTCTATTGGAATGAATATGGGGAAGATATTGAATATTGAAGATACTTCAAACGGATGTTGTAGCGATATGGGTGAGAACAAAGAGCCCACGATGAAAAAAGCGTATAAAGTTAAAGTAACGTTTGAACTCTTAGATTAATGCGCATATTCACTATAATATATTTCTTGCTCATAAATGCTGTAGTCTTTGGTCAGAACACAACACTTTCCATTATGGGAAAAGCAAATTATGTAGAATATTCAGAGGCATATTCACTCAGTTTAAAGTTTGAGGAAGACCCTAGTAAATGCGATCCAATAATTGGATTTGTCAGTTTGGAAGACCAAATCAAACACTTTACAGAATCACTGATTGCATCAAACTTAGCAACACAATTTAAAGAAGAAGATACATTTGTTGCATCGGATTTTCCTGCAAAAAGGTACAAACTGATTGTTAAAAAGCTGAATGAATTAGACGATGCTATTCGCTTAGCTAAAGAACAGCGTGTGGAGGTAGAGAAGGTATATTATTCATATCCGGAGCATGATTATGTAGAAGAAGATGCTAAGGCTATCCTAGCTTTACAAGATGCGCAGTTAAAGGCGGAGCTTTACGCAGGACATGTAGGTAAGAAAGTCAATAGAATCTTGCACATAGATGATGATACATTTGGTGGTCAGTTTAATAACCCTTTTGAACCTGGATCAGAGAAGTATGAAAGGTATGCAGGAGTAATGGAGGTGCTTGCGAGTTATACACCCATTATGAAAACGGAACATTCCACTGAATCCAGACCAGGCAGTTACGGCCTTTGGGTTGAATTTGAATTAGTAGATAAATAATTTCATACCGCATAAAACTTAATACCATTCTTTTTGCCACCTTTACTGAAGTAAAATTGCTTTGTAAAAGTTAGTATGCTATTCAACTCAATAGAATTTGCTTTTTTTATTCCTGTAGTCTTTTTTCTGTATTGGATGCTCACTCAGAAGAATCTAATGCTGCAGAACATTCTCATATTGCTTGCGAGTTACTTTTTTTATGGATGGTGGGATTGGAGGTTTCTTTCTCTCATCATTTTTAGCTCTTGTCTAGATTACGTCATAGGGCATAAAATATATAATACTGATAACAAAAAAAAGAAAAAAGTATATCTATGGTGTAGCCTTATAGTGAACTTAGGCTTTTTGGCTTTTTTTAAATATTTTAATTTCTTTATAGACAGTTTTGAAGATGCATTCAGTTTATTTGGAACACAATTAGAAGCATCTCGTTTGAATATAATTCTTCCTGTAGGAATAAGTTTCTACACATTTCAAACTTTGAGTTATACAATAGATATTTACAGAGGCAAACTCAAACCTACTAAAGACCCAATTGCATTTTTTGCGTTTGTGAGTTTCTTTCCCCAACTCGTTGCAGGCCCTATCGAAAGAGCAACTAATCTTTTGCCTCAGTTTTTAAGCCAACGCAAGTTTGAATATGCAAAAGCAGCAGATGGCATGCGACAAATCTTGTGGGGACTATTTAAAAAAATAGTCATTGCAGATAACTGTGCTGTTTATGTCAACGAAATATTTGCTAACCATACGGACTATTCAGGAAGCACCTTATTTTTAGGCGCAGTATTATTTGCCTTTCAGATTTATGGAGATTTTTCAGGCTACTCAGATATCGCCATTGGAACTGCAAGACTCTTTGGTTTTAATTTGATGAAAAACTTTGCTTTCCCATATTTTTCGAGAGACATTGCAGAGTTTTGGAGACGATGGCATATTTCATTATCCACATGGTTCAGAGATTATCTTTATATTCCTTTAGGAGGAAGTAGGGCTGGAAAGCTAAAAAGTATTCGCAATGTCTTTATAATTTTTTTAGTGAGTGGCTTTTGGCATGGGGCAAACTGGACGTTTATTATTTGGGGATTTATTCACGCAGTCTTTTTTATTCCTATCTTCTTAGCAAAGAAGAATCGGAGGAACATGGACACTGTAGCAATGCATAGTTTCTTCCCCACCATAGACGAATTTCTTAAAATGGTCTTTACTTTTTTTATAGTTGTACTTGCTTGGGTCTTTTTCAGAGCTGATAATATTACGCAGGCAGGAAATTACTTGTTAGGCATATTCGATAGTTCATTTTTTAGCCTACCGCAGATATTAAGTCCTAAACCGGAGATGTTGTATACAATTGTTTGCATTGCTTTTATGTGTATGACGGAATGGTTTTTCAGAAACAAGGAGCATGGATTAGAAATCGCTAAACTCTCTAAACTGAGCAGATGGAGTATGTATGTTTTTGTAGGCGTGCTAATTATAAGCTTTGGCAATTTTGCTAAAAACGAATTTATTTACTTCCAATTTTAATGAAGCGGTTTTTAATAAATATAGCAATAGTTTTAACTGGCATTATTGGTGTCCATCTTGGTCTTGCCCATTTCGCAAATGGATATAGTGATGGGTTTTATCAAAGACTGAGTACGCCACAACAATCCTCTCTTATCATAGGAACATCAAGAGCAGCACAGGGTATTATGCCCTCTGTTTTAAATGAGTCACTAGCACTTAAGCCGCCAATTTTTAATTTTTCTTTTTCATTAGACAATTCACCTTATGGAGAAGTGTACTTGAAGGCAATAGAATCTAAACTTCAAAGTAGTACAGAAAATAGTCTATATATTCTCGCAGTGGATCCATGGTCTATATCCATGGCGGATGAGGATAAGATTGATACAGACCAGAATAGTTTATTGTATGGTTTAAAAAGTACGAGCGCAAATCCTAACTATAAGTATTTGATCAAGAATTACAAAAAGGGTTGGGGAAAAATAGTATTGAAGCCCATTGAAGCAAAAATTCTTGAAAGCATTCAGAATAGAAATAAAGATTTAAAAGGGTCTAGAACATATTTACACGAGGACGGTTGGTTAGAAGTATTCACTTCTATTGACCCCAAATATGTTGAAAAAAATATTAAAAAGAAATCGAAAATATATGTTGAAGCATTAAACACACACAAATTTTCTGAGTATAGGTACTCTTATTTGCAAAAGACCATTGAATTATTACAAGCAAAAGGTACAGTGTATTTAGTCCGCCTCCCAGTTCATCAATCTTTAATAGAGCTTGAAGATCAACTTATGTCGGACTTTGATCAAAAAATGAAAATTTTAGCGGATAAATTTAGTTTAGAATATTTGAATTTGATATCAAGTTCAGATAAATACACATATACAGATGGGAATCATTTGTATAAAAACTCTGCTAAAATAGTGACGCAAGAAATAGCAGACATTATAGAGTCTTATAAATAGGAATTGGATTTATAAATATAGAATTTCAATACCTTTGCAGTTATGAAGATTAGAACATTTCAAATGGAATTACTTAAAAGCGTAACATTCCTTTCTTTCATATTACTTACAGTCTCATGTAAGCAGGATGCGAATAAAGATAAACGATACAATATAGGAGACTCAGCAGTAGAGGAACTAAGTAAACTGATAGATAAAGATCCTAATGATGATGTGCTGTATTTTGAACGCGCTAAGCAGATGTACAAAAATGAACTGTTTGATGAGGCTATTGCAGATATGAAGGTGGCAATGCAAATTGATTCCTTGAAACCACCTTACTATCATTTCTTATCAGATGTTTATATGGATTATTACAGGTCAAAGGAATCCATACAAACAATGGAGGCAGCAAGAAGAAGATTTCCAGAAGATATGTATACGATGCTCAAACTTGCAGAAACACAATTTATCTTGGAGCAGCATGAGGATATGGAATATACAATCAAAGCGATTTTGATGAGGGATCCAAGGAATTCAGATGGACATGTCTTGAATGGCATGCTAAGAAAAACGAAAGGTGAACTCAATCAAGCAAAAAGTGCTTTTCAAACTGCAGTAGAGATTGATCCTGAGCAAATGGATGCTTGGTTATTCTTGGGAAGCATTTACGAGGACGAGAAAAATCCTCTGGCATTAAATTATTATAAATCTGCAACACAAGTTGACAGCTTGGATGTAAACGCATGGCATTCATTAGCTTTCTATTATCAAAACAATAATGAAATTGATGCAGCATTAGGGATCTATAGAAAGATTAACAGAATAAATAGAGACTACGGCGGTGCTTACCTTAATGCTGGCATTTTATATTTAGAAAGAGAAGAAGAAGAAAAAGCTTTTGAACAGTTTAATATCCTTGTAAATGTAAACCCACTAAGTTACCAGGGTTTTTATTACAGAGGATTAATTCATGAAATGAGAGAAAATAAAGAAGCAGCAAGAATAGACTTTCAGAATGCAGTCAACATAAATGCAGATTTTACCAAAGCAAACGAAGCGTTGAATAGAGTTAAAAAGTAATTCAAGTTCAAAATCGGTTTTAAACTAGGCTTTCATTCTGAAATCACATTTGACATAAAATCAAATATGAGAAATGTTTTATAAGATTTAGAAAATATCCCCTAAGCCTAGCTTTTAAGCAATTTTGTAAATACCTTTGCACTTTATTATCAAACAATTAAAATTTTCGAAATTATGGCAGTAATGAAAGTGATTGAAATACTTTCCGAATCCGACAAAAGTTGGGAAGACGCAACAGCAAAAGGTGTAAAGAAAGCATCAGATTCAATAAAAGGAATAAAATCCGCTTTCGTCCAATCTCAGAGTGCAACGGTAAAAGACGGAGAAGTTAACTCCTACCGAGTAAATCTCAAAATCACATTTGAAGTTAAGTAGCTCTTTAAAACGCTACAAAATTTTCTGCCTGTGGAATTTTAAAGGCATCCTCACGGAATACACTAAGCTTTTAAAACAAGAACCCACAGGCAGTTTTTTATTATGAACATTGGTATAAATACGCGCTTGCTTATTGAAGGGAAAGTAGAAGGTATAGCTCGCTATATTTTTGAAATTTCCAGCCGTATGGCCAAAGCGCATCCCGAGGACACGTTCTATTTTTTTTTTGACAGAGCTTATGATAAGAAGTTTATTAGCGCCAAAAATATCATACCTATTGTCGTACCCCCAGCATCCAGACATCCTATACTTTGGAATATTTGGTTTCAATATCAAATTCCCAGATATCTGAAAAAATACAATATTGATGTATTCTATACCGGAGAAACCTATTTGCCACGTAAAACAAAAGTGCCCTCTGCAATCGTTTCTCACGATCTTGCATATTGCCATTATCCAGAACAGATTCCTAAACATGTTCTCAAATATTATCAAAAAAATTTTCCCAAAAATCACAAATTGGCAAATGCAATTATTGCGGTGTCTGAATTTACAAAGGAAGATATTGTGAAGCAATATGGAATTGACAAAGATAGAATACAAGTCATTCATAATTCAGCACCAGCTGGCTTCAAGGTTTTAAACAAAGATCAGATTAAAGAAATACAAAAGGAAATATCGGATGGCATACCCTATTTTGCATACCTAGGCTCCTTCCATCCTAGGAAGAATATAATAGGCTTGATAGAAGCGTTTAATGTGTTTAAAAAGGACACTGGATTAAAACATAAACTTGTTCTATTAGGTCGCTGGGCATGGAAGACTGTAGAAATAAAGCAAAAGATTGAGACAAGTCCATACACGCAAGACATTTTAGTAAGACAGGAAAGCAGGGAGAACATATTCAGATATGTCGCCGCATCAGAAGCACTATTGTACATTTCTTTATTTGAGGGATTTGGAATTCCAATCCTCGAAGGCTTTTCAGCAGGTGTACCTGTGATTACTTCCAATTTAAGTTCTATGCCAGAAGTGGGAGGAGACGCTGCAATTCTAGTAAATCCATCAGACCCCAAAGAAATCGCTGAAGCCATGTTTGCAATGACAAAGCATGATGAGAAACGTGAAGCAAGGATCCAAAAGGGTTTTCTCCGGCTGAATAATTTTAGTTGGGATGCCAGCGCAGAAAAAACCTATGCAGTTTTAAAAGAACTTGCATCCTAGGCGAGTTGTTTTAGAAACCAAGACCTTTCTGTGAGTACTTTTTCACTTGAAACTTTTTCTGATAAGATATCTTTACGCTTTTGCTCATAAGGATTTAGACGAATCATTTTTCTGATATAAGAAATGATGTTTCTATAGTTTTCTTTATAGTAGCCTAATACCTTTTTTCTTATAATGTACATTTCCATACTATCTAAGTGAGAATCTAGCAAGTCCATTTGCTCCAACTCAAAGTAAATTTTTGCTTGCAAGGTTTTTGCGGCGAGGTTGATAAGGTGATCATTAAAGTCAGCTTCAATAATATTATCTAAAGCAGCATCTAATTGTTTTCTGTTATAGTTTATCAAGGCTTTGTTAAAATGGTAAGCACTTTTTTTGTCTTTTGCACGCAAGAAGTCTCTATAGTTCTCTGTAAAATTCTCAGCCCATTCAAAGTCATCAACTCGAATTGCCATCATGGCAATATTCCTGTATGTGTATCTTGTGATCTTATTATTGACTAGAAGATACTTTTTATTTAATCCCTCCTCATAGAGACCCAATCCTATTTTAGCATATGCTTTATTCCCTTTATTTAAATGTTTAATGCACATATTTATACCTAATAAATAGATATTCCGCATCTCTTCATTCCTAAAGTATCCTTGGTACTTTTTAATATCGGAAATGTACTTTTCAAACTTGCTTTTATCATCTGGATTTTGTAGCATTTTATAACAACTGTAATACAAAGCAATTGCGGGATGAGATTCTACGATTTCAGGAGTTAGATACAATTCTATCTGTGCCATAATGCCAAGGTCATAACTTATCTCATATACAGATTGATGCGCCAAAGCATTACAGATGTATTTTAATTTTTTTGCAAAGTAGGCAAGGTCAGTCAGGTCTAAAATCTTCTGAAGATTGAGATCCTGATTTCTTTTTTGTTCCAGTAAGTAGTCAAATTTTAGAGACTCATATTCTATCTGTGCATCTAGCTGAGCATTGTCTTTTATCTTATCAGATTGAAAAAATAATTCTGTTTTTTTGGCCTGCGTAGCGTAATGTTTTTGTAAACCTAGATCCTGATAAAATTTCAAGAGGACCCGATTTTTTTCATGAGTAGATTTTTCGATTTCTTGCGAAGCAATAATATTTTCTACTTTTTTAAATAGTTGGCTCACAAGTAGCCTTAACTTCTGGTCATTATAAGCCTCATTTCCAAAGACAAATTGAAAGCTTTGTTGTTTTGAAGTCCTTTTGGAGCGCTGAAGAAGAATATCTTTGAAGTATTGCCAAAGCTTTAAATGAATGCTATCTTTTTGTTCTTGAGCGCTTAGGACAAAGTCAATACGTTGTATTCTATTTTCAGTAAGTGCTTGAAGAACGAGGAACAAACGAGTTTCTAACATTGTACGAAAAATTGCATAAACAATTGATTAACAATAATATACATACTAATATTGTTTATTAAATCAGTACAATGTACATATTATGTTGTTTTATTTAGCCTATTTTAGCTACATCTTTGTATTGTGAACAGAAATAAGATCATGTACAAACCAATAATTATGAAAAATTTTAAAACTACAATCGCCTTCTTTTTTAGTCTTTGTGCGATTTGGACAAACGCAAATGCACAATGTGCCATAGCATGCCTAGGACCTGGACTGACGATTTCAACAGAGCTTGATGGCACAATAGAGTTAACGATAGAAGACTTTGTTTTAGGTAATTGGGATCCTGCCTGCGGAGAGTTAAACATCGAAGTTACAGATGAAGATGCGAATGTGATCACCTCAGATACCACAACGTTTACTGTGGATATCGCTAACGGTGCTGCATATACATATGTTATAGAATCTCCTTTAACTGGCAGTTTGTGTTGGAGTAGTTTTACTCTTATTCAAGGTGATGGAGGATGTAACCTTGCCTGCATTGGAGAATCTACCGCACTCACAACAGTTGACAATACTGTGGAGCTTTTCACAAATGATTTTTTGGCATTCCCAACTTCCACGTGCACAAATCTTTCAATTCTAGTTGAGGGAGTAAATAACACAGCTTTCTCTTTAAGTACTAATAACGATTCATTTATCCTAAGTCTAGAAGATGATGATGAATATACATATGAAATAACTGAAAATGGAACGTCAAATACCTGCTGGGGAACAATAAATCTTGTTGATGGCTGCCCAATGGTTTGTAATGAATTCTTAAATGTGTCCACCACGTCATCAGGAGACTTTCCATTGAATGGAAATATGCTACTCTCCGGTCCTGCAAATTGTGGTGACATACAAATTGATGTAACTGGAATTAATAATACAGCTTTTAGCGCAACAGGTGTAAACGAACTTTCACTCAATGCAGCAGATGATGTAAACTTTAATTATACAGTTACTAATCTTACAACTGGAGAAACATGTGGAGGAGTGATTGATGTGCTAGATAACACATGTCTGGATTCAATGTATATAGATCTAATTGACGCAGGTGCTTCTGTTGATTTTGTGGAAGTAGATGTGACAGCACTTAACGCAGAATCTGTCATAAGTATGCAGTGGGTGTTCTTGTACGATGGGGCAGTTCTTAGTTTTGCAGATGCAGAAAGTGGTGTTATAGATGTAGACCAATTTAACTTTAATGAAACTGATCCTGGAAATCTAAGATTTTCATGGTCACCAGTAAATGGCAACTTTGTAGATTTCCCTAATAACTCTGTATTGTTTACTGTTAGATTTAATGTACTCTCAGAAGGAAATACTGAAATGGTAATTGGCTCAGATGGTCTAATATTTCCAGAAGTCGTAGTGCTTCCTTTTGATTATTTATGTGTACAGACGTCTTCAGTGAATATTATCACAGAAGGAGCAATAGTCTCCGGAACAATTAATAGGAATGCAGACTTTACCTGCTCTACTGATGATCTTATTCCTATGGATAACCTTTTATTAGAAATTACAGATGGTACCACAAGCTATTTTGTAAACACAGATGAAAATGGAGAATACTCCAGACTTGTTTTACCAGGAGACTATACAGTTACAGCATTTCCATTAAATAACGTATGGGGGTTTTGCGAAAATGATATTGCAATTAATGTAGCAGATTTAGATTCAGAAGTACAAGTAGACTTTATTGCAAAGGCAGATATACTATGTCCTTTTATGGAGGTCAATGTGTCCACACCTTTTGTAAGAAGATGTTTTGATAACACCTATACAGTGAATTATTGCAACCAAGGAACTGCAGACGCTGTAGACGCAACTGTGGTTATAGAATTACAAGACAATTTAACTTTTGTCAGTTCTGCTCATCCTGACTTTACTGTGGATGGACAGTTTATAAC
>CALCMJ010000009.1 GCA_937967615.1 uncultured Saprospiraceae bacterium | reverse complement strand
CCTATACTTGTATCTCCGCCATTAATGGGGTCATAAAAATCTCTTAATCCCTCAATGGTAGTTGGATAATCTTGGATATTCCCAATACTTGCTGGTGAAATATCCCACATTACGCCATCGTCTGCATCCATATGCGATGACCATTTTGACACAAGAGAAAACCCCCATTTGTATTCATCAGACATCCCTCCTACTTCCATTGTATCTAAATAAGGTGGTGCACCAGGATCGTGATATACTCTATATGTATTTCCATCTCTATTATAAATGCTCAAGGTCTCTTCTGGATTCATAGCAAATGGAAATACGTCTCCCCATTCTGCACTTAAAAAGTCGGGAGTATTAATTGGAATTACATTCCCTGATTGATCTATAACAACTTTTAGTGTCAAGGGTTGCCAACGATTGTAATCTAAAATATCTTGATTACCTGGAAATGCCATTACTAGGGGCTCATTTACGGTCGTATAATGGGTATTTGCATAGGAGTTACTTTCTCCAGCATTATCTTGTGAACCATAATTGATGATACATAAGGCTATGTAATTGCCTAGGGCATATGCATCTCCGTTTAAATAATTTGTGGAATTTAAACTTACATCATATCCCTTACTGTTCATAAAAGTATTGAGGGAGGCTTGTATTGTAGTAAAACCTGGTGCTGAGGCAAAGCGGTGCAACATTATCCTGTATACAGCAAAACTCATTGCTTCCTCCCTAGCTCTTTCTATATCCTGAGGTTTAGGGAAATCTAATAATACGCATGAAATTCCGTCCACCGTTTTTCCTAGAAAATAGCTTTCAGCAATTTTCGTTGTATCATACGCAGCCCAAACATCATACATTGCAGCAGAACAATGGAAAAGATTTCTTGCATGGACAGTAGGTCTAGCAAAATCGTTTCTAATAGCGTCTAATAAAAGTTCTGATAAATCGTGGGCAACGGAATGCTGCTGGGCATTTAAGTTAAAAGATGCCAAAAATAGTCCAAGTATTACAATTCCAAATTTCATCATTATTCCAATCTAGTCTATAAAAATAAAGTTTTTAGTTCTTTCTAAGGCTTATTTCTCAGATGATTTATACTGTGCCAGAGGACAATTCCTCCACAAACAGCCACATTAAATGAATGTTTAGTTCCAAATTGAGGAATTTCTATACATCCATCTAGGTCATTTAGAATAGAACTACTTAGTCCATCAACCTCATTTCCAAAGATAAGAACTAGCGGCTCTGAAACCTCAAATAATTCTAAAGAGATGCTTTTAGTCGTCTGCTCTACACCAAATATCTTATATCCTTCGGCCTTTAATTCACCTATCAGAGTAGTTATATCCTCAAAATGCTGCCAGTCCACAGTTTCTGTAGCACCAATTGCTGTTTTTGTAATCTCTTTATGTGGAGGTTTTGCAGTTATACCGCACAAATACATTTTGGAGATAGCGAGTGCATCAGCAGTTCTAAAAAATGAACCCACATTCATAGCAGAACGCAGGTTGTCCAGAACAACAACGACAGGAAATTTTTTCTCCTTTCTATATTCTTCTGGACTCAGTCGCCCCAATTCTGTTAACTTTAATTTTCTCATTTTTTCTCAAATAATATCATTTCTACACCAGCAGTTTTAAGCTGTTTTTTTTTAGTCCATGTATTAAAAAGTGTCTCTAATTCTAAATCACTAAATGAATTCATCACGTTAGAGTAAACAATATATTGATGCCTACTCAGATCATAATCGTGGTATTTTAGATTTTCACCCTCAACTAAGGTCATATACTTTCTTTCATTTTTCAATGGAAAGGCTGTTCCAATCTCATTCCGATCCAGTCCTAACTCTTCAATATAATTATGCATATCCTTTTCCAAATCATAATAATGAATATGTGCTAATGTACTATCCCAGCCTTGTGCAATGTGCTTTGGGTAAATAAGAAAATTACCCGCAAACAGAAGAAGTATCATTACATATGGCAGATATGTATTCCCAAATATTTTTAGCTGTGAAAACATTAGAAGAAAAACTAAAATTATTGGAAGAAAATATCTGTGATTCATTAAACCAGTAAAAGGTACAGTAGCAAAAAACATTATAGAAATCAAAAGAGCGAATAGCAAAAAAAGGTTTCTATTGGGCCTTTGTCCATTGTAAATTAAGACAGCAAATGCAATCAAAAGAGCCCCCACCCCATAATCCAAACAACGCCAAATAAAAACAACGGTATTTAAAACTAAGCCCTTGATACCTGGAAAAGAAAAGCTTTGCTGCCAAGGGGAATCAGAATGAAATCCCACCCATTCAGCATTATAATAATGCGCAATCTGGTAAAGCACAAATAATAAAATGCCAATGATAAAGGGCGTAAGAATTTTAAAATGAGCCCTTAAATTATTTCTGTTCTTTATGAGAATAAAGAGCAAGAAAGCACTCGCTACCATAAATCCTCTCATACTTATTAAACACAGTAATATCGCTCCAAAAAGAGCAGACACTCTACTGTTTTTAATAATAGCGTACATACAAAGTAAAAACCCAGATACTAATATAATATCAGGAGACACTAATATTGAATGCCCCAAATAAAATGGACATACAAACATCAACAGCATGAACATCCATGGACTTTCTGGTGTGAAATATTCTCCAATTTTTAAGGCTAAAAACAAATTGAGTACTAAGAACGGCAGCATAAAGAAATGAGACACCATCAATGTCTTTCCAAATATAGACCAAGTGAGTGCCAAAAGATTTCCAAACAAAGGAGGGTGACCACTATCTAGATGCTCAGGTAAAAAAAAGGAGAATCCATTTTCAAAAAAATAGCTCCCATGCATTCCTGCAAACTGTATAGTATCCCAAAAGAAAGGAGCATCCTGATACATGACCACTAACAATAATTGCAGGATCAGGACTATGGAGAATATGCTCCATTTTGCCATTCCTAATTTCCGGCTTGATTATAAACAATTGCAGCTCTAACAAAAGACGCAAAAAGTGGGTGCGGATTTTCAACAGTACTTTTTAATTCTGGATGAAATTGGACTCCAAGAAAAAAAGGATGATCTTTAAGCTCCATTATTTCAACAAGATTTCTTTCCTTATTTATCCCAGTTGCTCTAAAACCTGCTTTTTCCAAAACCTTTAAATAATCATTATTAAACTCGTATCTGTGTCTATGGCGTTCTGATATTTCTAGCGTTTGATATGCTTTTTCTGATATACTTCCTTTTTTCAATTTACATGAATACGCACCTAGCCGCATCGTTCCTCCCATTGCCGTGATGTTTTTTTGTTCATCCATCAAACAGATAACAGGGTCTTTTGTATTTTTATTTACTTCAACGGATGCAGCACCCCGCAACTTTAAAACATGTCTAGCAAATTCTACCACAGCACATTGCATACCCAAACAAATTCCAAAAAACGGAATCTTATTTTCACGCACATATTCTATTGCAGTTATCTTACCCATAATGCCTCGCTCTCCAAATCCCGGAGCCACTAGAACACCATCTAGGTTTCCTAAATGTTTTTTCACATTCCCTTTATCCAAATTTGCAGAGTGAATGGGGATTATATTTACTTCACATTCATTTTCAGCTCCTGCATGCACAAATGCCTCGTGAATAGATTTATAAGCATCCTGCAATTCGTTGTATTTGCCCACTAATCCTATATTTACCTCAGTAGTAGGATTTTTAAGTTTTCCTAGAAAATCTTTCCAATATTCTAAATCTGGTTCTTTTTTGGCTTTAATCTTAAGTTTCTTGAGCACGATAAGATCCAACTTCTCTTTTAGCATCAAAAGTGGAACATCATAAATGGTTTCAGCATCTATTGCTTCTATCACTGAGTTCTTTTCCACATTACAAAAGAGAGCTAACTTTTCTTTCATCTCCTTAGTGAGATGATTTTCTGTCCTACACACTAGCACTTCTGGTTGAATTCCAATTGAGAGTAATTCCTTTACTGAGTGTTGGGTAGG
Source organism: uncultured Saprospiraceae bacterium (assembly GCA_937967615.1). Taxonomy (GTDB): domain Bacteria; phylum Bacteroidota; class Bacteroidia; order Chitinophagales; family Saprospiraceae; genus CALCMJ01. Next base: position 3,264 of record CALCMJ010000009.1, on the reverse strand, counting down.
CTTTGTTTTCAACTCTCCTGCTGCACGCAAATAAGGAATTAAGGTAAGGTGTAAATTAATATAATTCGCCTTTCCTAGCTCTTGTCTTAACTGCCTGATAGCCTCTAAGTAGGGTAAGGATTCAATATCACCTACCGTGCCTCCAATTTCAGTGATGATAATGTCATACTTTCCTCCTTTCTCTAAAAGACACATTCTACGTTTTATTTCATCAGTGATATGAGGAATCACTTGAACCGTCTTACCCAAATAGTCTCCTGCTCTTTCTTTATTGATTACCGTTTGGTAAATTCTTCCTGTGGTGACGTTATTTGCTTGAGATGTTGGCGTATTTAAGAATCGTTCATAATGCCCTAAGTCAAGGTCTGTTTCCGCTCCGTCATCCGTCACATAACATTCACCATGCTCGTAAGGATTGAGAGTACCCGGATCTACATTTATATAAGGATCAAATTTTTGGATTGTGACTTTTAGGCCTCTAGCCTGAAGAATTTTAGCTAAAGAAGCAGAAATTATTCCTTTACCTAATGAAGATGTTACTCCGCCCGTAACGAATATATGTTTTACCATAACTTGAGATGTTTTTTTTGGGGACAAACGACTTGTCCGTTACGGGAAACAAAGATATTAATATAATCCGAATTCCATGAATCTGAAAAAGAGCATTCAAATTTATATTATCTCCCTGTTTCAATCATTTTCTAAGCTTTAAAGCAAAAGCATGTATTTGCAATTGTCCGTTGAAGTCAGAGCATCATCAGGTTTGCTAAGTACTTATCAGTCTCTATAGGTATGTAGTCATAGTGTGTCCAAAACCATGGCTTGTGTAGACATAGCAGAGTTGATTTCGACTTTGATTAGATTCATATTTGTTTTGTAATTATTATTCTCAATTTTTAAGGGTGTTTTGTAAAAGCTAAGCTGACATAATGATGTCGGCTTATTTTTTTGCCCTTAATGTTAAAGTTTTAACCGAATGCTAAACTTTAGGTAACAAATACGTGACATAAGTGATTTAATTTCGTTACAAAGTTAGATAATGAATCATCCTATTAGAAATGAAACAAAAAGATTACGTTCTTATTTCCCTCTCTCTGCTCTTAATTACGATGCCTCTCCTATTGATAAGAGCTTTCAAGGAATCAAGAAAAAGCATTTAAGCAAAGAAGTAAATATCAATATCTGGAAAACTACATTCAGAGATTTCTGTGAGTTTTGACCTCTGGAGATCCTTTATCCCTTATCCAATTATCCTCACTCTCTGTTAAATTTCAAGCTGCTCCCTTACTCTTATTAAAAGTAAATTATAAAATTTGCATAAATAGTCTTATTTTCAGGCTACCCCACCAACTTAAAAGACTCCTTTATGAAAAATTTGCTTTCCCTCCTTGCATTTTGTGTGCTATTATGCAACACAGGCTCTAGCCAATGTGATTGCGTCTACCCTGTTTTATTCCTTCATGGCTATACTGGAAATGCGGATACATTTTCAGGTGTGATTCAAGATGCTGATTTTGAAAATGTATGGGGTACGAGAGCAGACATCTTTCATGCAGTCTTGAATGCTACTGAAGAGTCTAATATCTGGGGAGCAGATGGCATACCAGCAACCTCTGATGATGATGTCTTAGTCAGCTTTAACAATTTAAGCAACGACCTTGCGCCTGGTTGTGTATACTCAATAAATTTCCAAAATTTCTGGAATGAGAACCAAACCGACCCTCAGATTCAAATCAATGACTGCTCAGCGCCTTCCTTTTTTGACAATGACAGTAATGAATCCGCTATTCAAAAACAAGGTTATGCGCTAGGCCATATGATAGATAAAGTCCTCGCAGCAAATCCTACAAAAGATAAAGTGATTGTTATAGGACATTCCATGGGAGGTTTGACTGGAAGAGAATATCTACAAAGAACTGAAGGAGGAACGCCCCAATGGTGGATAGGTGGTACGCATAATGTCAAGAAGCTCATAACGACTTCAACACCACATAGAGGAAGTAACTTCTTTGGTAACCCTTGGCCATTCAAAGGAGAGAAAGAAAAAGAGTTTGAAACCAGAGATGGACTTCCAGATATTAATTCTGAAGCTGTGCGCGATTTAAGATATTCATACTCGTGCAATATTATTTTTTCTTGCCCTGGCGTATACCTTTTTGGTGGGGATGAAGGAGACCTTCCTTTTGGCTATTGGAATGACGATGTAAATTGTGACGGAGATGAAAATGATGTTCTAGAAGGTATAAACGAGTCTGGCAGTCCAGATCCTTGGGATGGAACAGCGGATAATCCCAATATGCCCTTACCTACAGACGTACAATATACTTGGATAACATCAGATGTAGGGACCAGTGGTGACCTGGTAGTAGATCTTGCAAGACAATATATTTATGATGGAAGTACACCTGTCCCTTCAAATGGCACCGCATATCAATTAACAGATACTTTACTTACAGATGTACAACACCTAAGCGTGGATGATGAGTTGAATACAATAGTAAGAGCAATTGATGAAGGTGATCATCCCTTATACGCTTGGAATATTGACCTAAATAATGCTAACCCATATTTTGGTGTCTGTAATCATCGTAGCGAAATGGTTCCAGATGGGCAAGCTACCCAAGATCCTGACTGGTTTAGTTTTGATGCAACTGGAATAGAAGATAAAATTTGTTTGACAATAAGTCCAAATGTAAATCTTTCTGGTTCAATAGACTTTTTTGGAGCTAATCCAGGAGACTATACTGAGATTCTTACAACTGGAACAATTACTGAAAATTTCAATATCGGAAGTGGCTCAGTGACAATAGAACTCCTGCCCGGAGAATATACAGAGGGCCTCAACTATTTTAGAATTGTACATGAGGCCGTTAATGGATCAAGTTGGAAAACTGCTTACAAAATTGAACTTACGACTAAAGTAATTCCAGATTTATCTTGTTCTTTTAAAATGCTTCCCACTAACATAACCGGGATTGACGACATTGTGTTCGTTCTGGATGTTGTGGAATTAAATGGTGCCAACTCAGAAGATATAATTACTCTAATAATTCCTAAGGACTCCAAACTGAGTTTTAATTTTGATAACACATTAACAAGCATTGGCCCTTTTAACTTAGACAATCAAGACTGGAGTTATGACGGCAGCAATTCTAGTTTCCATTTTTTCACATCTAGCATAAGTATTATGTCCAATGGTAAATCCACAATTGGACTAGAATGTGAATATGACCCACAATCGACCTCTGGATCTGTTCCATATAC
>CALCMJ010000008.1 GCA_937967615.1 uncultured Saprospiraceae bacterium | reverse complement strand
TATGGGGAAATGCTGTAAAACATAATACAGAACCTATTATTCTTCAGATTAAAGCGAATACAGAAAAAGGAACAACGACAATTACTACGACTGACTCTGGAAAAGGAATAAGTCGCGAGAAACTACAATATAAATTTAAGGGCTTGGGCTTACAATATGTGCGTAAGTTAATGGAAGAACATAAAGGAGAAATGATATTGCAAAATCGTGAACATAGTGGCTTAAGTGTAATTTTAAAATTTGAACGTAATGGTTAAAATCTTGCTAGTAGAAGACGATAAGAGTTTCGGTTATGTCCTGACAGAATATATGAAGCTGAAGGGATATTCCGTCTTTTGGAAAGAAAGTATTTCAAAGCTTATGGAGAGCATTGCTAATGAAAATTACGATTTAGCAATATTAGATATTAATTTAAAAGATGGAAGTGGTTATGATGTTGCGAACATTTTACGCAAAGAAAGACCAGAAATGCCTTTCATTTTTTTGACTGCAAGGGACTTAAAAATAGACCAATTGAAAGGTTATCAACTAGGAGCAGAAGAATATATCACCAAACCTATTGACGAAGAAATATTACTTGCCAAAATATCTGTTATACTCTCTCGTAAAAAAGGTAAAACACCAATTGGGGAGCGCTTACAATGGAACTCCATATCATTGGACTCAGTGAAACGGGAATTGCAAGTAGGAGAGCAGCAGTATCATCTTACTGAAAAAGAGAACTTACTCATGTCTGCTTTTCTAATTACACCCAATAAACTTGTCTTACGAAAAGATATCTTACAAGAAATTTGGGAAAACCAAGATGAGTTTTCTCGCAACTCAATGGATGTGTACATATCCCGTCTTCGCAAGTATTTGTCTCAAGGTTGTGAATCGACAATAAGAAATGTGCACGGTAAAGGGTTTGTTTTAGAATAAACTCATAGCTCTATTATACTACGCCGAAACTATCAAGCTACTACTTGCTTTTGAAATGTCAACTTCTCCATTTTCGATGTCCGCATCTATATGCACTAAGCCTGGCTTCTTACCTATTTCAATAACACCCAATTCATTTGCATAACCCAAGGCTTCTGCTCCATTCTTTGTAGCCCATTGAATAAGCATGTCAAAACTCAAATAGGATTTGTATCTGAGAATGGTCTTCATTTCCTCTAAGATTGAGAGCTGCCAGTTTGAAGTAAGACTATCTGTTCCCAGAGTCATCTTTACACCTTCCTCTATAAAAGCACTATAATCAGGTAGAATATTTTCTATATACAAGTTTGCATTAGGGCAACTGGCCCAAAACACTTGATCAAAATATGATTCTGCAGCTTTTATATCTTCTCCTGTAGATAGGCTATTGTGTATTAGTAAGACTTTCTTCTCTCTAGGTAAATTCTCAATTATGTAATGCACAGATGTTTTATCAATGCCACGAAAATTCTCTAAGGGGAAACCAAAGCTTTTAAAAAATTCAAGAAAGTCTCCAGTTCCTTTTAAGAACATTTCATTTTCCGCTGGGGTTTCTTGGTTATGAATACTTATCGTCTCTTCTGCACTGGTATTTTCTGAAATATGCTTATACAATTTCCTACTCACAGAGTATGGGGAATGCGGCACTCTTGTCTTTTTATCTTTTGGACTATCCTCAAATAATGCATAAACCTCCTCGTATTGTTGAATAGAAGAATCCGTCATGGATTCCTGCATAAAATCAAACATTTCCACAAAGGTGTAGTATCGTATCTGACTTTTTCTTTTTGTTGAAAGCGTATCTGCTTTGTTTGAAATATCTCCAACAGCCACAATTCCAGAATTGTACATTTCTTGATCAGCAAGTTGAATTGCTTCGTCAATTTCCTCTTGTGGGATATCTCTGAATTTTACAACATTACTTATAAAGGGAATAAGACCAGTACCGGTTGCTACCTTGGAACGCATATGCGACAGCTCCAGATGACAATGTGTATTAATAAATCCAGGACAAATCACACCTTTGAAATACTTAACATCTACATCATCACAGTCTGCGTTATTGAGAATAGCTTCTATTCTTCCGTCATCGCTAAGTTGCAGCACTTTGTTTTCTAAGAAATCTCCATTTCCAGTATAAATCCTATCTGCACTTAGATACTGCATGATTAAAATTCTTTTGCGATAAGGCCGTTTTTCATTCTGGGTTCAAACCATGTACTTTTTGGAGGAAGTGTCTTTTTCTGATCAGCAATTTGTATGAGTTCATCTGCTAGGACTGGGTAAATAAAAAATGCTACTTTTTCCTGATACTTATTCACCTCTTCTTCCAAAGAATCAATACCCTCTTTGCCACTAAAGTATTTTACTTTCTTGCTCTCTCTTACATCCTCTACTCCAAGGATTTCGTTCATGATTTTTGTATTAAAAAGCTCACTGTCTAAAAGTACCTTTTGTTTAGCATAAGATCTAAGGACTTTTTTTCTCCACTTTAATGAAAACCAATAGTTTTTCATATACATCGTCATTTCAAACTTCTCTTTGGGTTTTCTCTTCTTTTTTAAAGTTTTGATTTTACAGTATTTACTAAGCGTCGCTAAAAAAACTGGGAGCTCCACAGTATTAAAGACTTCAACAACTCGATTATAATCCCAAATTTCTAATTGATCCATTGGAAAGTAAATAGTAAGTAGCTTCCCAAATTTAGCTTGAGCGTTTTCTATATTTTTACTTTCATATAATATAACAGAAGTTGAAGAACGATGATGCCCATCTGCGATATATGCTTTAGGAATATTCTGTTTAAATAATTTTTTAATAGCCTCTACATCTTCAGCGTCCGTTACCTTCCAAATTTTATGCTCTGTGTTTTCACTTTCAAACTCCAATCTAAGAATAGGTTTTTTTCTTCGTATTGTTTTTTTCAATTGCTCATTGACTTCAGCGTTGGACTTGTAAGCTAGTAGAATAGGTTTGATCAAGGCATTGCGCTGTAACATGAGTTGCATCATGTTCTGTTCTTTAGCTGCTAAGGTTTTTTCATGCTTCAAAACCTTGTTTGACGTAAAGTCTTTTATGTCAGTTGTGGCAATTAATCCCAGATTCTTAGTTCCGTTGTATGCTATTTGATAGAGGTACAGAGCCTCTTGAGGAGATTTGTCAAAAAATCCACTTTTGTAGTATTCGTTGTATTGATATTTCATAGATCCAAAAAATGAATCTGCTGAGGTAATCAGATCTTCCTTAGGGAAAATAGCTTGAAAAGGAAAGATATTCATTGATAATCAATGGTTTATGAAAGAAACAAAATGCCTACAGGAATAAGGCAAATTACGCGCCAAACTTAGTCTTAGCAGTCTTAGCGCATAGCTTTAAGATAATTGCCTATTAGCCAACTGGACTTTGAGCTTACTATATTCTCCAGCGCTTTATCAGCTTTTGTGGAAAACAAATGAAGCTCTTCCATAATTTTACAGAACTCTGTAGATTCAGAACAATTGCATTCTGTTTTCTTTAACTCTGCTAAAATCTCGAGCATAGGTTCCAGCTCTTTTTTCTTTCTTTGTTTGATGATCTTTGTGAATGCAGACCACATGTTTTTTTCTGCCTCAAAATACTCTTTGCGTTCGCCTTCCATATCTACACTTCTGATGAGTTCCCATTCTAAGAGCATCTTTATATTCTGATGTGCATTTCCTCTTGAGATTTCAAGAGACGCCATTATATCATCTGCACACATAGGTTTTATAGAAATCAGGAGCAAAGCATGGATCTGGCCCATCGTTTTATTAATTCCCCAATTTATACCCATCTGTCCCCAGGCATCTATAAACTGTTCTTTCCCTTCTGTAACATGCATATCTTTATAATAGATTTTCTACAAAATTGTTCTGTGTCTGCTAAGTTAATTGTACAAATGGCAAAGCACGTACAATCGCTGTTAATTCTTTTTTTCTACACTGAATTAAAATTTCTGTTCCCTCTTTTGCGTATTCCTTTTGAACGTAGCCCATTCCTATAGGCTTCTCTAATGAAGGCGACATGGTTCCTGAGCTCACTATACCTATTTGTTCTTTATTAGAATTCAGAATTGGATAATCGTGTCTAGGTACTCTTTTATCTTCCAGGGTAAAGCCTACAAGTTTTTTTGTTACTCCTTCTTTGCGTTGTTTTTTAAAGAGTGCTTTGGATGGAAAGTCAGCAATCTTTTTTGTTTTTGTAATCCAAGACAATCCCGCTTCTATAGGTGATGTTGTATCATTAATATCATTGCCGTACAGACAGTAACCCATTTCCAATCGCAATGTGTCTCTTGCTGCTAAGCCTGTAGCTTGAATCCCATGACTTTTACCCGCTTCCATAACGGCGTTCCAGATATCTTCAATGTCTTTATTGTCCGCATATATTTCTACTCCGCCCGAACCAGTGTATCCTGTTGCAGAAATTATCACATTCTCCTTTCCTGCGAATGTGCCTTTTGTGAAATGATAATATTTAATTCCTGCTACATCCACATCAGTCAGTGTATCTACAATTTCAGCTGCCTTAGGGCCTTGTACAGCGATCAAGCCAGTGGAATCTGAAATGTTGATTAAGCGGGTATCAAAACTGTTATGTTTTTGTATCCAATCCCAATCCTTTTCAATATTGCTTGCATTTACAACTAACATAAATGCTTTCTCCCCTTCAGCACATTGATCTTCATCTAAGCGATACACCAGCATGTCATCAATAATACCTCCGTCATCATTTGGGATACAAGAATACTGGGCTTGTCCTATTTCTAGCTTGGAAGCATCATTTGAACTTATACTTTGTACTAAATCCAAAGCTTGCTTTCCTTTTACAATAAATTCTCCCATATGTGAAACGTCAAAAATGCCTACAGCTTTTCTGACATTTAAATGTTCTTCGGATATACTCTTGTAACTGATAGGCATTTCATAACCTGCAAAGCTGACCATCTTTGCTCCTTGACTGTGGTGCCAAGAATTCAATGCTGTTTTCTTCAATTGAAATAATTTAATTATTAATAACTATGTTCTGAATTTTATCACCCTGCTGAATACTATGGACAACGTCCATCCCACTAATGACTTTTCCAAATATTGTATACTTGCCATCTAAATGCGGAGCAGGAGAATGTGTGATAAAAAATTGAGTGGATTCCGTATGTGGGCCAGCAGAAGCCATGCCTACATACCCAGCTTCATCGTAATATTTTTGTGATAATTCTGATCTTAGAGTGTAATCTTCACTTCCAAACCCATCACCACGAGGGCAGCCACCTTGAATTACAAAATTGGGAACTACTCTGTGGAATGTTTTATTATCGTAAAACTTCTTATTGGACAAATCAATAAAATTATATGTAGAAAGCGGTGCTTCGTAAGGATACAATTGCAATCTAATAACACCTTTGCTAGTAGTAACTGTTGCTGTAGGTGCATTTCCATATTTAGAAAGATCCTCCCAAACAATATTCTTATTTGGCGAAGGTGTTGCGTTTGTTTTTGTAGTTGATGGGTTTATCTTTTTAATTGCTTTCACAAGTGCGTTATACGTTTCCACATGTTTAGGCATTTGTAATTTGCTCAATGCGACTACTAAATAGTCATCTGCACTTATAAACTCTTCCAAACCTGATTTTCCATCACTAATGAGATTTGCCAAAGTATAAACAACACCAACATCACCTTGCTCAATAAGTTCTTGTACATCAGCCGCTGCCGTTCTCTTAAAGCGAGCAAGTCCATTTTTTAGATAGGATTTTATTTTGTCATTTGTGATTATGCTAGCAATTGCCTCTGCGGATTTATTTTTAAGAAGTGGATTCGTAGAATTTAAAGCCATGTCTTTTAAGGCAGAATAACTATCAATGTCATTTCCTAATATTGCAAGATATTCTGCTTGCTCATATGGGTTTTGGCTTTGGCTAATAGCATTCAGTGCTTCTTTTCTAATCCCATTTCTTGCTTTATCAAAATAGTGGGGTAAGTGCTTGGTCACAGATTTCAATAGAGTGGTTTTGACATTCCAGTCTGTAATATCTTGTGAAAATTCTTTATAAAAACTTGCGTCTTCTGCCTTGCCATGCATGACAAGATAATTTGCAGCTGTTTTTGCGACATGGGTGTTTTCATCTTTTAGAAAGGAGATAATCTTGTCTACAACTTGGATATACCTAAAAGACCCTAGAGCACGAATGATGTTTACTTTTGATCTATAATCCGTTTCTGTATCCAATCTTGCCATTAAAAAGTCACGAATTTTTGGATCTTTTGTATGCCTGAGACTGTAATAGATTGCCATACGTATATCTTCGTTTGACTCATTCCTTACGAGGTCAGCGAGTGCAAATTTATAAGATTCAATATTCAGTGTTTTAGCACGAGATAAATAATGCGCGGCGATGAGCCTTACTTGAGATGGGTTTTCTACATCCTTCAAAATGTTCACCATTGTTTCAGTACCTTTTTGGCTATAGATACCACGGATACCAAATCTATAAATCCCGCGTACTTGACCAAGGAGTAAAAGTGTGTCCGTATGTGTGTATGTATTTATTGTAGCAAGATTCTCTAATTGTGTTTTATCTGCAATTTTACCTACGCTTTCTAGGATGTTTCCGTTTTGTGCATTGTTTACAGAAATAGTATCTCTGTCCTTAAATGATGTGAGAAGATCAGAAACAAATATTTCATTTCCAGATTGTCCAAGCGCGTAAGAAGCAACGGTTCTTACATTTAAGTTAGGGTCTTCCAATCGTGATACTAATGCATCTCCATGATTACCTGGCTTATTTGAAGCAAATGCATTTGCAGATAAATATCTTGCTATAGGACTTGGGTGATTAAGAAGTAAACTTAAACTATCTAGGTTTGCTGTATTCTGTAAATCAAAGATTGACTGGACTGTAGGGTTTTGGAGACTTAATTCAACGGTGGGCATCTCCTCCTTAGTACTAGGAGGCACACAGGCTAAAATCCCAAATAAATAAATTAAAATCCAAGCTTTAGTAAAAAATCGCATCTTGCGGTATATATTTCTGCTAAAATAGTAGAAAACTATCAGTATCTAAACATTTAAATTAACAACATGAAATATACTTTTCTTCTTTCTATGTTCTTCGTTACATTCTCTATTGTTTGCAATTCCCAATCGCTTGTCTCTTATGAATTTCTGGAAACTGCAGAACAAGCTGACATATCAGCTGAATATGGAGTTGCGGCGCAGACTTCATTGGAACATTATAAGATGGAATATACGACCACAGATCTCAATGGTGCTTTAGATACTGCATCCGGATTAGTAACTGTTCCGGTTTCAAGAGATTTTGAATTTCCACTCTTATTAAACCTCCATGGTACAGTAGATGGGCCTAGTGATGTCCCTTCAAATCTTGCAGGTGGTTATGAGATTGCAGAAATTATAAGTTCTTATCAATTTATAGGCTTATCTCCAGATTATCTAGGACTAGGGAGTTCAAGGGGTCTTCACCCTTATGTGCATGCAGATTCAGAGGCATCTGCGACAATGGACATGATGTATGCATTTTTTGAATTAGCTGAAGAATTAGATGTCCATTATAATGAACAGATTTTCATTACTGGTTATTCTCAGGGTGGTCATGCTGCTATGGCAGTACATAGAACGATAGAATTAAATCATATTGATGAATTTACTGTTACTGCAGCATCTCATATGTCAGGACCATATAGTATATCTGAAAAAATGGTAGATTTTACTTTAGGAGATGATGAATACTTTTTTGTTGCGTATCTCGCTAGTGTTGCCCTTACAATGCGTAACGCTTACCCAGATCTTGCAATGGACTATCAAATATCAGATATTTTTAAAGCAAATTATCTAGGACCAATTGAGAGATATGCGAATGGAGAAATAGGCTTGTTTACTTTGAATACAGAACTCATAGTTTTGCTTGGTAATGATGTGGGACTTATTACCCCTAAAGACATGCTACAGGATGACATCCTAGACGCATTAAAAAATGATCCTACGCATCCATTAAGTGTAGCACTTGCTGACAATGATGTGTATGACTGGGCGCCTCTTGCTCCTACCCGTTTAATGTATTGCAAAGCGGACGATCAAGTCACGTTTGAAAATGCCCTTCTTGCTGAACAAGTCATGAATGCGAATGGAGCTGCTGAAGTAATTGCAATAAACCAGGGGGATGATCTAAATCATGGTGGTTGTGTAAACCCTGCAATTCAGGGAACGATACTCTTTTTTATATTCAAAAGAGTGGTGAGTGCATACACGAGTACGGATGATATTCTGAACGAAAAACGAATGTCAATAGGTCAGAATCAAAAGGAGCTGATAATTGAATCTGAAAATACTCTTGATGAAAATTTTGTTATTCTAGACGTTCTAGGTAATAAAATACAAACTGGTCGTATTAAAGGAAAATCCAGTACGATTCAAAAAAATCTTCAAACCTCTGGTCTTTATATTCTACATCTTGAAAAGAGTCAGGTGAGTTTTAAGTTTTTTCATTAAGCTGTACGATCAGTAATAAGAATTCAAGAACCTAAGCGTGAGGAACATGGAGGGTGCAAGCGTTTCCTGAACATCGTGAGGGAAATGCCGAACGATCAGTGAGCCCGGAATACTCCGACGATCCTGAGCCGCAAGGCGAAGGATGGGCACGCCCAAAAACAGATCTTATAATTCATAACTTGTAAGATCATAGTCATACGTGTAGAACATACTCAGAGTAAACCCTGCCCGTGCTCCTGTTGTGTATGACCTCATATCGTAACTCGTCCCCAGTTTAATTTTTACATTATCATCCTCAGCAATATGGTTAAGTGCGACACCTGCGCCCAATAACAATTTCCCAGTTGTGTCAAATCCAAAATCAGCTTCAAAGGTTCTGTAGAAATTTGCGTTGAACACGAGAGCGAGGTGAATGGGTTGGTCATATGTAAATGAACTTGTCATATATACAGACGGTATTATATCAGGGTTGGGAGTGAATGCATATGCGTACGCCAGCAATAGATAAAAGTGCGTATGTCTTCTTATCTTATAATTTGATCCATGAATAAAATCGCTTTTGGGAATAATTTGCTTTGCTGAAAAGCCTCCTAAAAACTGGTGTACTTTTTCTTCGCTTGCGAATCCAGATGAAAATTTGTGTTTATATAATGCGCCTGCAGAAATGTTGTATGTAAATGAGGTGTTATCATCTGATTGCAAAAGTTTATCAGAAACATCTCTGGGGTCAAAATTATTCTTCCCAAATCTTGCATATCCAAGGGACCCTCCTAAGCCACCGGATACGCTATTATAACTTCTTAACTGCATCTTATATCTAAAGGCACCTCCTATACTTGTTTCGCTGAATTGGGCATATTGGATTTTGTCAATGAACCCTCCTACTGCCATATTCTGAAATACAAAAGGAAAATGAAATGAGGCATACATAGCCGTGGGTGCGTTCTCAAGTCCAGAATTTATTTTGTAGTAATTAATCCCTCCGTTAAATAGACCATTAGGAGAAAATGCAGCTGGGTTCCAAGCGCTGTAATCTTCATACAAGGGTGTCAAAAGACTTTTTTGCTGAGCAGAAGACAGTTGCCAAAATGCAAGCAAGCAAAGGATTAAGAACATTTTTTTCATCTCACTCATAGATAATTGTTAGTCCTCTTTTAAATGTAGTAGTTCCTGTTCTTACTAAATAATAGTAATTCCCTGCGGGTAAGGGGTTACCTCCACTATCAGTACCACCCCAATTGTTTGAATAATTTTTATTTTCGTATACTTTTTGACCCCAATGATTAATTACTCTTATTTCTGTGACCAAATTGCTGTTTAGTCCGTCTATGTATAGTACATCATTGCTCCCATCTCCATTAGGAGTAATTACATTATAGAGCCTAATAGAGTCTGATTGAAAAGCAAATGTATCATAACTTGTAAAAGCGAATATTGCGAGAAGGATTATTAAATTCTTGATTGCCATATAGTTATACTAATTATTCAAATTTAAAATTCTTTGTGGTAAAAGTCTTTAAAATATTAATTAACCTTCCTCGATGAGTATTTTAGCTAAAATATTCGGTTCGCGGTCAGATAATGAGCTTCAACCTACGATAGGCTTTGGAAGATACAGTGATTCCTATAAAACTGATGAAAAGTATGATTATTGGGATAAAGCGGTTGAGGAGTTTGAGAATAAGCACTATCACAACTCCTACAAGCTGTTTTTTGAGTATTTAAAGGATGTGGATTCAAAGAATGTATTTGTAACAGATCATGGGAATAAACTTGAGTTCACCATATACCAAGGGAGTAAAAAGATTACGGGATACACTACAGATAAAAAGATCTTTGCTGAGTCAAAAATAGCGCGGATAAATAATAAGCATATTGGGTTTTTACGGAAGCTCGTTGAGATGAATTTTAATCTGAGATTCAGCAGATTTGCTCTTGACAATGACAACAACATCACCATGGTGTTTAATTCATTCTTACTAGATACTTCTCCTTACAAATTGTATTATGCCCTCAAAGAATTATCTACCAGTTCTGACAAGCAAGATGACATTCTGATAAAGGAATTTAATGGTCTTGAAACCATTAATACAGGACATTTGCGCGCTATAGATGAGAATGAAAAAGATGTCAAATACAGGTTCTTAATTTCAGAAATTGAAGATAGTATCAAAGAGTTTGAAGAGGGCAAGCTAAACCCTATTAATTTTCCTGGAGGAATATCATATTTTCTGCTTGCTAAAATTTACAAGCTAGACTATTTACTAAAACCTGAGGGAGAGACGATGGGTATGTTTGAAAAGATTCATATGGATTTTTTCACAAAAAACGGCGACGGACCCCATGAAAAGAACAAGCAAATTCTAAAAGATCTAAAGAAACTCTCCAAAACTCAGAAAGAATATTTTGACAAGGAATTATATGAGGTCCTCAGTACTTTTGGGGTGACTGCACCTACGAGTCATAGACAATATGTAGCATTTGTGGATAATGAGCTCCAAAAGATGGATTGGTACATAGAGAACAACTATCCTAAGATCGCTAGGGCCGTTCCAGACTACATTGTAGGCTATTCTTTGTTCAATTACGCACTTCCAGTGCCTTTAAAAAAATTACTTCATACGTATTATGAAATTATTGAAAATGATCTGTTTACCCAACTAAAATATAATTTTAAGCACAGGAAAGGGCAAGGTTTAAACCCACAAGCTATAAAGAAGCGCATCCAGTCCATTTCAAAAAAGTATGAGCACGACTATCCCTATTTTTCTCCAAATGTCAGAAGCTTGAATTTCTCAAATGAGATCATGTTTAGCAAGTCTTTTATTAAAATGACTCGAGAATTAAATCTCAGTAAAAGTTCGCGTTAATGGAAGAGCCAAGACCAAAAGAACTAAATGAGATAATAGATCTTTACAGAGAAATAGTTATTCAGATAGCTACACCTTACAGCACTGGAACTGGCTTCTATGTAAAAAAGCATAATCTAATCGTTACAAATGAGCATGTGATAAGGGATAACAAGACTGTAATAATTGCAAATGCCTCCCTTCAGAAACAAGTTGTGGACGTCGTTTTTGTGGATCCAAAACGAGATCTAGCATTTCTTTCTGTTCCAGAGAATTTAAACATGCCAGAGGTCAGTATTAACGAAGATCCTAATTTAAAGCAAGGGAATAGTGTTTTAGCTGTAGGCCATCCATTTGGTCTAAAATATACAGCAACACAAGGCATCATTTCCAACTTATTAGACCAGCATCATAACATAAATTATATTCAACATGATGCTGCATTGAATCCAGGCAATTCTGGTGGTCCTTTGATTGACACTGCAGGTGAAATTGTGGGAGTAAATACCTTCATAATTAAAGATGGCAATAGTATAGGCTTTTCGCTACCAGCAACATATCTGACAGAAACAATAGAAGCATTTAAAAAGGGAGAAGGAACAGCGGGCGTAAGATGTAACTCATGCGACAATTTGGTATTTGAGTCAGAGGAGGATTTGTCGTTTTGTCCACATTGTGGATCTGCTATAACAATGATTTCCAACATAGAGGCTTACGAACCAGCAGGAATCAATAAGACGATAGAAGATATGTTGGAAGAATTAGGATTTGATATCCATTTATCACGTAGAGGCCCATATAACTGGGAAATCATGCAGGGAAGTGCTAAAATTAACATATCCTACTATGCTAAAACAGGGTTGATTATAGGGGATGCCCACTTATGTAGTTTACCTAAAGAAAATATAGAAAATTTATATACGTACCTCTTGCAGCAGAATTACGACTTGGAGAGTCTTACCCTTAGTGTGAAGGGCAAAGACATAGTGATTTCCCTACTGATTTATGATCAATATCTAAATGTGGAGACTGGCAAGCAATTAATGATGCATTTATTCGAAAAAGCGGACCACTTTGACGACATTTTGATCAATAAATACGGGGCTGAGAAGCATAATTCACACAAAATCACATATGACGCCTAATTAATACTTTTTTTATTTTAGAATTGCTAACTTTAACATTCCTTATTGACGAATAGAAAATAAGATTTTTTTATCCTTATAACATCTTATTATGAATTGGAAGTTGAGAATTCTTGTAAGTGTGATAGGAATATTTTCTGCAGTAACTTTGACTAAGGCTCAGGATATTCATTTTTCACAATTTTACATGTCGCCACTAAATCTAAACCCTGCATTAACTGGGGTAATGAACTGTAATACCAGAATGGTGGCAAATTATAGAAACCAGTGGGCAGCCGTCCTTCAGGCGAATGCGTATAACACATACTCTGTATCCTATGATCAAAAAATCCCTGTTGGTAGAAGTGATTACTTCGGAATAGGTGGATCATTTTGGGGAGATGTAGCTGGTGAAACTAGATTCGGTACTATGCAGGGAAGATTATCTCTTGCGTATAGTAAGCGAATGGGAGGATATCGAAAGTCCGCGCATTACCTCGTAATAGGCGTAGATGCCGCTATCACCCAACGAAGAATCAGAAGTATGGATCTACGATGGCCATCACAGCATGATGGAAACGGAAACCATAGTACCTCTGTAGGTCAAGGAGATGAAGACATTATTAATGATTTTGATTTCTTATTTGGTGACATCGCAGCTGGACTTTTATGGTTCAGTGTATTAGATGAGCACAATAACTGGTATGTAGGACTAGCAAATCATCATTTGAATCAACCAGATGTATCTTTTTACTCTGGAGCTACGTTTGATGCTGTTAATTTATATAGCAGGTTCACTCTACATGGAGGGGGTCAATTTGAGTTAAAACCCAAACTAAGTTTATTACCTGGACTTATCTTAATGTTCCAGGGACCACATAGAGAATTAAACTTTGGAAGTAGTGTAAGATTTGCACTTGGAAATTCTAGAGTAAATTCACAATACTGGCAGTTAGGATTGTGGTACAGATCAGGAACAAAAGATGAGGGAGGAATTCATTCTGATGCTGTTATATTCTCTACAAGATTTGATTACGAAAACTACGGCATTGGCTTTAGTTACGATTATAATGTTTCTAAATTAAGAAACGCAGGAACAGCAAACGGAGCATTTGAATTCTCTTTGAATTATCTGATTTGTGGTCCAGAAAATCGTTCAGTGTACTGTCCTAGATTCTAAGATATTGCAATAACATAATCCCATGTCCTTGCCAGAAGATGTTCTTCTTTTGGCAAGGATTTTTTATCTAACCCCTTATAAACAGTAAACATGTTTGGCAAAAAAGAAAACGTACAAAATCCTAACGACACACACTCACCTTCCTCTTCAAATCTAATTAATAGCCTAGTTGCAGGAACAAACATTGAAGGAACAGTCTTTGCAAGCTCAGATATCCGAATTGACGGAACTATCACTGGAAGTTTACATTGCTCTGGCAAAGTAATCATAGGACAAGATGGTAAGGTCATAGGTGACATACAATGTGAAAATGCGGTAATTGAAGGAAGCTTTGATGGTACCCTTAACGTAAGTTCTACTCTTAATGTAAAGGAAACAGCTTCCATAAAAGGTGATATAAATACGAACAAGCTCCTTGTTCAAAATGGTGCCGTATTTAATGTAAGTTGCAATATGGGAGGAAGTAAAATCAAAAATATAAATGATCTTTCTTCAGCAGATGTGGAAGTAGAAGTGGAACTTGCAGGAATTAACTAATTCCATAAAACTTGTCAAAACAAAATAAGACGAGCTATATGAAGTATATGGGAATGGCAACTCAGCTATTCCTCTTAATGTTAGGTCTTCTTTATATAGGTAAATATATAGATGCCTATTTCCAATTTGCAAAACCCTATTTCACTATCTTTCTTCCCGTAATTGGTTTGTTTATATATTTGTATAAACTCGTTATTGATTTAAGTAAGAAAGACGGATGACCTTATCTATATTTTTGAAAGTAATTCTTATAGGGATACTCGCCTCTATTGCTATGTTTTATGCACTAGATTTTGCTATTCCCTTAAAACTGTATAGTGGATTTTTTTACACCATGCTCCTTTTCTTTATTTTGTATACGACCACGGTTTATCTTGTAGGGAGTGCAAGCATAGGTTCCAAGATCAAAAACCTGTTTGTTTATCTCGTTCTTTACAATGTGATCATAAAACTTTTGTTTTCTTTTATTATTGTCTTTATCTATGTAAAGCAATTTGCACCACAGAGCAAAGCATTCCTTATACCCTTTCTTCTAGTGTACCTAATTTTTACAGCATGTGAAACTTATATTCTGGATAGACAGGCGCGTTCAGTCTAAGTATAGACATTAGTGTCTATAATCCTAAAACGATGACTTACTTGCTTATTGGACGATGATTTCTATCAGTTCACTTTTCTCAAGATCAGAACGAAGAAGTATTTTTTTCCTTCCACCTTCAGGAGCTAAATAGGATAGCCCAATCGTATTAGGAGGTCTTCTTCCTAAATTCTCCGCATGTAACAAAAGGTAATTTTTACCATTGGGATTAAGTGTTAGTTTGAGTTTTTTAGGCTCTGCTTCTAAAGAATGATTTCTTAATACCCATTCTCCATTAAAACTCAATGAGACAATATCACCATCTAGGAGTAAATGATCGTACAACTCAACTTCCAATTCAGTCTTATTTGTATACACAGTATAATCGCTAGCAATTACTTCTCTTTCTTCATAAACCTTAGGTATCTCCATTACAACGGCTTCAGGAATTACAGTTTCTGTGTTGGTTTTAATTTGTGGCGCTTCTGACAATATGGAAACCTTCTCTTTTCGTTCAGGATAGATGACCTTGTAATAATGTGGTATTTCAAGGAACATAGGATAGGGTGAATTTGATGCTCTTAAGAATTCATTCATTTCATACAACATACCTATCCCTGAGTAGTTTGCTTTATGTAAAATCTTATAGTTATGATAGTAATAAAACTTTCCATAAAGTGTGTGTTCTACTGGAATGCTTGAACTGGATACATACGAACGTATGAGGCTTAATATATCTTTCGCTTTCTTAATTACATTTGTGTTTGACTTAACCAGCCTCTTGTTTGTTTTTGACCTCACGTAGATTTCTAATTCTGAAATAGCACTTTCAAAATTCCGAATATGTCCTTCAAGGTCATAATCTTTATTTTTTTTCATATCATATAAAATGATATTTAAAGGTTCATATAGTCTTGAATAGATATTAAACAATTCTTTTTGTTTTGCTCCTCCAGAGACTGCATTTACATAGTCTGCCCTGAGGGAGCTTATGTATGCTCTTTCTCCATAGTAGTTCTCGTAAAGTTGTTCACACTTTTGTAGCATCTCGTAAACTGCACCCAATTTATCTGGCGAGTTTAAATCGTTGCTACTTATGTAATCAGCAACAGAAAACCTCAATCCGTTTATTTGCGAACAAATGCCGTTTATTCTTTTAACAGTTTTAGAAAATTCTGAATTCGCAGGAAGTTGGATTGATTTATAAATAGTGTTAGGAGCAACCCTTCTATAAAACTCTAATTTAGGATCTTCAAAAATGTCTTTTGGTAGATCGCTATTCCCAAATGCATTGAGTTTGTAACCTTCAAGGTCTACGTACTTATTAATATCTTGATTGTTGAGTTCCAATAGTCTGTGTATGATAAACATACCGTGCACAGTTTCATTTGTATATTCAACGACATTGTTAATTTGCTTAAGATTTTGGCCATTCACTGATATGGCGCAGATCAATAAACATATACTCGATATTAAAATCCTTATTCTCATATTTAAAAGAACGTTTATTTTAAGAAGAATAGTTCTTCAAAGTGCATTCTTATCTACCCACGTGGACAAGTAATATAGATATGTCTGAGGGTGATACACCACTAATACGGCTAGCTTGACCTATAGTACGGGGTTTTAGATCCGAAAGTTTTTCTCTAGCCTCTGCAGATAATGCAGTTAATTTGTTGTATTCAAAATCTGGTTTTAGAAAAACTGATTCTAAGCGATCCATCTTCTCTGCCATCTCTTTCTCTTTCTCAATGTACCCTTCATATTTAATCCCTGTCTCTGCAGTGTGCAGAATGTCTTCATTGAATTTTCCTAAGAAACTGTTTATATGAGGGATCGTTTTGCAAAGGTCCACAATATGAATTCCTGGTCTATTGAGCAAACTTATACACTTTTGCTTTTGCTTTATTTCTGATGAAGATTTTTCTACTAATAGAGAATTGACTTCTTCAGGAGATACACTTAGGTTTTGCACATATTTTAGAATACTCTTCACATCATCTGTTTTCTGATTCAAGTTTTCTACCCTAGATTCTAAGCCATGCATACCTAATTTTTCGGCAATAGGTGTTAGTCGCATATCTGCATTATCCTGACGTAAAAGTATCCTGTACTCTGCACGCGATGTAAACATGCGGTAAGGTTCTTTTGTGCCTTTATTTACCAAGTCATCTATCAACACTCCAATATATGCATCTGATCTTTTAAGTACAAACGGGGCTCTATCATTTACAGCAAGATGCGCATTCATTCCAGCCATTAGACCTTGGCAAGCTGCCTCTTCGTATCCTGTTGTTCCATTTATCTGACCAGCAAAAAATAGATTCTTTACTAACTTTGTTTGTAAGCTGATTTCCAATTGTGTGGGTGGGAAAAAATCGTATTCAATTGCGTAACCAGGTCTGAACATTTTCATATTCTCAAAACCTTCCACTTTTCTTAATGCTTTAAATTGCACTTCCTCTGGCAAAGACGATGAAAATCCATTTACATATATCTCACATGTGTTCCAACCTTCCGGTTCTACAAATAGCTGGTGTCTATCCCTATCAGAAAAGCGATCTATTTTGTCTTCTATAGACGGGCAATACCGTGGACCAAGTCCTCTGATCCTGCCATTGAACATAGGGGATCTATCAAATCCTTCTTTTAAGGTTTCGTGCACTTCTTTACTTGTATAAGTAATATGACATGGCATTTGTTTTGCCAAATTTGGCGTATCCGTAAAAGAAAACTTACTAGGATTTTCATCTCCTAATTGGATCTCCATTTTATCCCAATCTAAAGATCGTCCATCTACTCTTGGAGGCGTTCCCGTTTTCATTCTTCCAGATTCAAATCCAAGTTCTAGGAGTTGCTCAGTAATACCAGTTGCCGCTTTCTCTCCAGCTCTACCACCACCTAATTGCTTTTCTCCAATATGTATCAAGCCATTTAAAAAAGTACCATTTGTGAGAACAACTGATTTTGATTCTATTTCCAATCCAATACTTGTTCTGACACCCACGCATCGTCCATCCTTTACAATAATTCCCTTCACCATCTCCTGCCAAAAGTCAATGTTTTCATTTGCTTCTAACATTTCTCTCCATTTAGCAGCAAACATCATTCTATCACTTTGTGCTCTAGGACTCCACATGGCAGGCCCTTTAGATTTATTGAGCATCCTAAACTGGACACGGGTATGATCAGTTACAATCCCACTATAGCCTCCTAAAGCATCTACTTCTCTAACAATCTGACCTTTAGCAACTCCACCCATTGCAGGATTACATGACATTTGTGCAATCGTATTCATGTTCATGGTGGCGAGTAAGACCTTTGAACCCATATTCGCAGCAGCCACGGCAGCTTCACAACCTGCGTGCCCCGCTCCTACTACTATGACGTCATACTTTTGAAACATACTGCAAAAATGATTTAATTAAATGGAACTAGTGATTCTTTGGACGATCTTAAATTCACTAAAAAATACTTTCCCAAGAACACGTAGTACTGTGTACAATGGTATTGCAAGAACCATCCCAAGAATACCTCCTAATTTAGCCCCTATGAGAACTACAATGAAGATTTCTAATGGATGGGCTTTCACACTTTTACCATAAATAGTGGGCTGCAAAATAAAATTATCTAAGAGCTGCATAATGGCAAAAACAATGAGCACTTTTAGAAGTAATGGCACCATACCATCGTAAAATGGAATCCCAGGATATGATGCAATGGTAATCAAAAGAGCGAAGCTTGCTCCCAAGATTGGGCCAACGTATGGGATCACATTCATAAGTGCGGCGAAGAATCCAATAAGAAGTGCATTCTTTACCCCCAATATCCCCATGACTACAGAGACAAACAGCGTAATCACAATTATTTGCGTAGCCACACCAAGAAAATATCTTATAAGAAGCTTACTGCTTTCTTCAATTGCAGTTGTGGTTTTACTTTCGTACTGATCTGGAACTAGAGAAGATATCATGCTGCCAAAAAGACCCTGTTCCCTAAGAAAGAAAAAGGCTATAAAAAATACGGAAAGGAGTGCAATTAAGAAATTGCCAAGATACCCTACCACGGATCTAAACAGTTTAGGAATTCTAGACGGATCTAATGAAGCAGCTATATTTCTTTTGGTTCTTTCCGCAAAGTTATCTCCTGCATGAATGTCCACTATCTCCTCCTCAAGCTTTGAAGGATCATGATCGTTTATATCAATAAGAAGCGTGATATTTGTCTTGCTGGAATCGCCGTTTGCAGCCATCAATGAATCTAAAGAAATAATCTTTGTTTGAATTCTTTCTTGATCTTGTGTACTAGGCACTTTCTTTATGTCTAAGCTATCTATATTTTCTGGCTCAATCAAGCCAATATTCACCAGCCATGCATTCCAATCGTTAATAGGTTCTTCTAAACTTTGAGCGAGTTTCTCACCATCACTTCCAGCTAATTTTCCTGCCTGATTAATAAGAGGCGGAATGAATATCCAGAAAATGATAAAGAATATCACTAGGAATGTGATAAGTGTCAATACTGCTGCTCCTGTCTTTCCTAGAAACTTCGATTTTCTAAAAAACCGCATTAAAGGGGCTCCAAGCATTGATAAAACCCAAGCGAGTACAATATATGCCACTATATCACTAAAAAAGTAAATCAAACCTAAGGCTACAGCCAAGGGAATGAGGGCAAATAAATATTTTGTCTTAAATGTCAAATGTTGTACTATTTTACTTGCAAAGGTAAATATATCTTGACAAACTGTGTCTAAATTGATATTTTACGTCTTATAACTAGGAACGCCCTTATATTGTTTCACAACATATAAATGAGATAAATGAAAATCCTGGTTTTTTTAGCATTGTTTAGTCTTTCTTCTTTTGTTTCTAATACAAATCCAGAAACTATTACTGTTCATGACCAACACGAAGTTTGGTTGTATTCCTTTATGGATGGCACTGCCCAGATCAAGCATCTTGGAAGCGACTACACGCTGACCAAAGGGATTACATCAGGTAAAAATAAAATTGGAATTTCAGATCTTCCTGCAGGGACTAGTTCTATTGCACTTATATCATCTAGAGGAAAACTCTTAGATACGATTTACATTAAAAAGTAATAGCCTCTCTATTCTGTAATAAAGTCAATGTTTCTTTTAAGTCCAGTGTACTTTGTTCGCTTCACAGGGGAACCTTTAAAAAGCGTATGGAATACTTCTTCTGATATATTTTCCCAGGCTTCCATATTTATAAGATCTTCACTAGGTAAAAAATCTTCTTCCTTATGGGGAGTTGAAAATCTATTCCACGGACATACTTCTTGGCATATATCGCAACCAAACATCCAACCCTCCATTTGGTCTTTAAATTCTTCTGGAATCGCAGTTTTAAGTTCTATAGTGAGGTATGAAATGCATTTACTTGCGTCCAAAATATAACCGTTTTCGCTGATAGCATCAGTAGGGCAAGCATCAATACATTTTGTACACGTCCCACAGTGATCTCTGATAGGATGGTCATATTCCAGCTCTAAGTCAGATATAATTTCAGCTAAGAAAAAGTATGAACCCTTTTGCTTGCTTAATAACAATGTGTTTTTGCCTAACCATCCAAGACCTCCTCGTTTTGCCCATTCTCTTTCCATAACTGGGGCTGAATCCACAAAACATCTTCCATCAATTTCTCCTATTTCATCATTTATCCATTGCATGAAGTTTTTCAGCTTCTTCTTAACGACTTTGTGATAGTCGCGTCCATATGCGTACCGTGCAAGTTTAGGAGTCTTATTACTTGGAGAATCATCCTCAGGAAAGTAATTGTACATTAAACTTATGACTGACTTAGCTCCTGGAACAAGCTGTCTTGGGTCTACCCTTTTTTCAAAATGGTTTTCCATATAGTGCATTCCGCCTTGTAGTCCTTTTGACAACCAGAGCTCTAGCTTTTCAGCCTCCTCGTCAAGCCGTTCTGCCTTTGCAATTCCACAGCCATAAAATCCCAGTATTTCTGCTTGAGATTTAATTCTTTGTGTCAATTCTGCTTTGTTCATCCGCAACAAAATAACACTTGTTCCCTAATTCATCCGTTAAATTGGGATTTCAAACCCTATTCTTATTTATACAAGCTATAATTAAGAGGATTGAAGCGGTTTTACATTTCTTTGACAATTGAAATATAGGCTTAGCTTACTTTTGTTTTATGCTCGATTATTACAAGATAATCACGATCACACATCAGCATCTCAACATAGACGAGTTGCCTCAGTTTTCTATGCCTGAAGCAAACGAGAACCCACAGCTTTTATTAGATTTAAAAGAGAAATTTGGTTTTGAAGAATTGATGTATTTGAGTACATGTAATCGCGTAAGTTATATCCTCTATACAGATCAGAATTTAGACAAACAGTTTCTAAGTGCTTTCTTCAAGTATATTAATCCACAGATGGATTCAGAAATTTTAGATGTTGTGCAGAAGTATGTGCGCACCTTTGAAGGATCTGAAGCTGTTAAACATATTTTTGAAGTCGCTTCTAGTATGGATTCTTTAGTTGTAGGAGAACGAGAAATCTTTAGACAATATAGAGAAGCATATGCACAATGTTTAAAGATAGGTTTAGTCAAAGACAATTTAAGGCTATTAGAAAGATATACTACAACAACTGCTAAAGAAGTGTATTCAAAAACTGGAATTGGTGAACGCGCAATATCTATAGTTTCTTTGGCAGTCCATAAATTTATTGCTACTGAACCTCATAAGGATTCTAGAATCCTTATGATTGGTGCTGGTGAAACAAATACTCTCGTTGGAAAGTTTTTAAAGAAACATGCATTTACAAACATTACAATTTTCAACAGGTCTCTTGATAATGCTAAGGGTTTAAGTAAAATCTTAAGCGCACCTTCTTTTCACCTGAGTGATTTAAATATGCATGAAGGTGGCTTTGATGTAATTTTCATTTGTACTGCCTCAAATGATGTCATTATAAATTCCAATGTCTATTCGCAATTACTTAAAAGAGATTCTTCCAAGAAAACATTAATAGATCTTGCTGTTCCTAGGAATATTGATTCAGATGTAATTTCACAATACAATACAAATTATATTGATGTAGAAAGTTTACGTTCTCTTGCGGAGTCCAACATGCAGCATAGAAAGAATGAGCTTGTAAAGGCGAAGGTGATTGTACAGAAAAACGTTCTGGATTATTCAAAAAGCTTTCAACATAGACAGATTGAAAAAATGCTAACTCACCTACCATCTGAAATTGAAGAAGTAAAACAACGCGCACTAAATTCTGTCTATAAAAATGACTTAGCATCCCTTGATAGTTCTACAAAAGCTTTGATTGAAAACATGATGGACTATATGGTCAAGAAATGTATTTCTGTTCCAATGAAAATGGCAAAAGCAAATAATTCTTAGCCGTCATTCTATTTCACTATTCTTGCAACTGGATATAATTTATGCGTCTGCTCATAATGCGGCGACTTTCTATATATAAAACTTAGTTGCGCTCTTGCGTTCCCTGCAAACTCAGCATCCTCTCGTTTCTTTTTCTCAAGCTCATTTTTAAGTTCTTGATCATTTGCTAATAAGTCAGCGGCTATTTCCTCAAACACATACGATGAAAAATATTCTTTCTGCATAAGAATTCCATCAAAGAAATTCCAAGCAAAATAGCTGTCTGCTGCTTGAGGCTCTAAGCACTCAACAATATATCTGTCAGAGTTTTGTCCAGTATATACAATGAAATCGCCTTTATTATATTTCCATTTCTTACTCACTATGTTTACCTCAACATTGTAATGCAGATAATGCCCTTCGTAAGCCTGCTTTACACTTTCATAGTCTTGTATGTAATACATCTCAAATTCTGAATTAAGGTCTTCTTTAAGTCTTTCCACCTTAACTCCATTCCACTCCAGTCGCTCAGCTAATTCTTTATAAGCTTGTGGAAATACATATGCTTTTGGTTTAGCTATAGCCCTTATGTCCTTATAACTATTTAGAAAATCAATTTCTTTTTCCCAGGGTGCGGATTGATCATAATACATTCTATCCAATCCAGTCACAAGGCTCTTTTTATACTTTGCTTCATAGCCTTTAAAGAACACTTTGTCCACTTTCTCCCTGTCCAATTCCCATTCAATTGGAAAATCTATTTGAGCTTTGATTTTATCTACAGCATTTTTTCTAACATCTAAAACTTGCTTAGCATGTACTGATAAATGTTCTAACATAGAAATCATGAACGCGTATGTGCTTTCCACACGATCTGTATAAGGTTTAAGCATGTGCGTTTCCGGCATAAATGAAATTGCATTATGTAATGCAGCATAACCAGACGAATATCTTGGGAGATCTAAAAATCCCATAATCCCATCGTCTGGAGTATTCTGTGCATACACATAAGGTGTCATTTCCCAGTTTTTAGATTTCATCTTCTGAAAAAGATCTGGAAGCATTTGGCCCACCATATATTGAGAAATATCTTCTTGAAGTTTATCCTTTTGCGTAGCAATTAATGTCATGGAATATTGATAATCAGCACCATTAGAAGTATGATTATCAATAAAGACATCTGGACTCCATTTATTGTACAATTTATTGAACGTCTTAGCATTCTCAGAATCACATTTAATGAAGTCCCTATTTAGGTCCAAGTTTTTTGCATTCCCACGAAAGCCATAATATTCAGGACCTTCTTGGTTTGCTCTGCTAAAACTTCCTCTATTCAACCCTCCTCCTATGTTATAAAACGGAATTAAGATAATTACTGTGTTATCTAGGAGTGCTGCCAATTCATCTTTTATGAAAAGATCTCTAGCTAACATCATGCTCGCATCCACTCCGCAAGGTTCGCCTGGATGTATAGCATTGTTTAAGAATAAAACAACTTTCCCTTTCGCCCTAATACTGGAAGGATCAAAATCACTATCTTTTGATATTATAACTTCATGCAATGGAAATCCACTATCAGTCATCCCAACAGGATTTACAGAAATTGCATTCTCCAAATCTCCGAGCTTTTCATAAAACGCAATTGTCTGATGATACGTAGCTGTTGTATTTTTATCATTCTCGAATCCTGTTTTCAGAGAATTAAGTTCTTTTTTCATAGTGAGGGATTGTGATCTACACGCAGTAACATTAAGAATGCAAATACAAATAAATAATATTTTAATGCTAAGTTTCAAATCCATAGAGTCAAATCTAATTATAAATTTCTGAATCTTTGTTGCATGGTCAATATTGACCTAATAGAAGAAGTTTTAATCCAACAAATCTGTTAAAAACAGGCTGGAAAAGGAATTGTAAAGCCTAATTTTACGTTTTAACGGAGACACTACTTAGAACTTTAAAGCTATTTTAACGCCATTTAATATCAACATACACAATCTACCTCCTACTATAGGTAGTTTAAAACAAAACATATTACTTATGGGAATGCTGAAAAATATTCTGGTCTTGCTCGCTGCATGTTCTTTTATACAGCTTGATGCTCAATATTTTGGAAAAAATAAGCCTAGATATGAGAGCTTCGACTTTTCTGTTCTTGAAACAGAAAACTTTGATATTCACTATTACACAAAAGATCTCGATTTTCTAGATAAAATGGGGCAATTCTCTGAGCAGTGGTATGCTATGCATCAGGAATGTTTACACGATACATTTCATCATAACAACCCAATAATATTTTACGACAATCATGCAGATTTTCAACAAACCAATACAATCAGTGGATCCATTGGAGTAGGAACTGGTGGTGTAACAGAAGCATTTAAAAATAGAGTTGTTTTACCATACACGTTTACAAATCAACAAACACATCATGTTTTGGGACATGAAATGGTACATGCTTTCCAATATCATATGATAATAAATGGTGATTCCACTTCACTACAGAACCTGAGAAACATTCCGCTTTGGATGGTAGAAGGTTTAGCAGAATATATGTCCATAGGTCGAAACGATACTTATACGGCGATGTGGATGCGTGACGCGGTTCTCAATGAAGATATTCCTACGATAAAAGGGTTGAACAGCTACAAGTACTTTCCTTATAGATACGGACAAGCTTTCTGGACATTTTTAGCAGGCTTATACGGGGATGATGTGGTTAAGCCCTTCTTTATGGAAACTGCAAAATTTGGATTTAAAAATGCATGTAGAACCGTTTTAGGTTCCAATGAAGAAACTATCAGTGAGCAATATGGCTTAGCTCTTAAAACCTACTACGAACCCTACCTTTCAGATAAGAAAGAAAGATTTATTGGGAAGCGAATTTTGTCTGCAGAAAATTCAGGTAAAATGAACGTATCACCTTCCCTCTCTCCAAATGGAAAGTACGTTGTGTTCTTATCTGAAAAAGATGTATTCTCAACTGATCTGTTTTTGGCGGATGCTAAAAATGGAAAAATTCTAAATAAAATATCGAGTTCGTTAAAAGATGGACATCTTGATGCGATCAATTATATGGAATCCACAGGAACCTGGTCTCCAAACAGCAAAGACTTTGCTTTTATCGCAGTAAAAAAAGGAGGAAATGTTTTAGTAATTAAAGAAGCGTTAACAGGCAAAACGAAAAGCGAACATAGCATAGAGGAAGTGCCAGCAATGACAAATCCCACTTGGTCTCCTGATGGCAAGAGTATTGTAGTTTCAGGATTAAAGAATGGGCAAACAGATTTGTTCCAATATGAACTTAGAACAGGGAAAGTTGTCCAATTAACAGATAATGCATATTCAGAAATTCATGCAAACTTCAATACGGATGGTACAAAATTAGTTTACGCGACAGACGAAAGAAGTGTCACGGAGGGTAGAACAAACGGAAGGTGGTCTTTTGATGTTGCCGTTCTTGATCTTGGAAATTCTGAACAAACCATTTTGGACGTCTTCCATGGTGCTGACAATTTAAATCCAGTTTTTGATCATGAAAACAATGTATTGTTTTTATCTGACCGCGATGGATATCGCAATATGTACAAATATACTTTTGCAAATAATGAGCTGATTCAATTGACTGATTTCTTAACGGGGATTAGTGGTATTACACGGTACTCTCCAGCAATTGCAGCTTCTAGAAAAAGAGATAGAGTGCTTTTTACACATTATTATCAAGGTGCCTATTCAATTTATGAATCAAAAGCAGAAAAACTTCTCGCCACTCCGGTAGATCCTCAAGAAATAAATTTTGATGCAGGTAAACTCCCTATTCTAGGTTTAGATGTGAATGATATTGTAAACAGGAATATACTTGCTATGGATGAAGATGTTTTAGTAGACCCTGAAACATTCTATGATAAAGAATACAAGCCAAAATTCAAGATGGATTATGCGACCGGTGGTACGGGTTTAGCTGTTGGAAACAACAATAACTTTGGCAACTACACAGGACTGCAAGGGGGAATTGGATTACTCTTTGGAGATATGCTAGGAAATCATCAGATGTTTGTACAAGTATCCATGAATGGAGAAATCCAAGATGTGGGTGGACAGGTGTCTTATATTAACAGAAAAAATCAACTTGCATGGGGAGTTTCCTTATCCCACATTCCATTACGGACAGGAGGATATTTACCTCAAGAAATAGATACGCTTCTAGACGGCAACAATAACCCGATAGAAGTTTTAAATGCACCTTATCAATTACTTAGAGTATTTGATGATCAGCTGAGTGTGTTTGCCCACTATCCATTTTCAACAACTCTAAGATTAGAAGGAAGTGTGGGTGCGAACAGACGAGGCTTCAGACTAGATAAGTATAATCAATATTATCAACCGGTTGGTGGAAATCAATTTAGATATATAGGAGAAGAAAGAGAGAAAATAGATTTGATGACAGATGAGATCGCACTCAACAGTTTCTATACAATAAGACGTGGGTATGGTGCATCAACTGGAGTTGCCTTGGTGGGAGATAATTCATTTAACGGTCTTACTTCCCCATTAGCTGGACATAGGTTTAGACTTGGAATAGATAAGGTAATTGGCAATGATGACTATTGGTCTACGATTGCTGATTTCAGAAAATACTTTTGGAAGAAACCATTTAGTCTTGCCGTAAGAGCATTAGGATATTTCAGATTTATAAATGAAACAAATACGGTCTACCCATTTTATGTTGGAGATATGGGGAATGTGCGAGGCTATGGAAGTATTACCTCATATGGACTACTGAATGATCTGAATCTAGATTTTGAGCAATTGCTAGGATCAAATATGATGCTAGGAAATGTAGAGCTTAGAATACCATTTACAGGACCTAGGCAATTGTCGCTTATTCCATTGAAAGGATTCTATAGTGATCTTGCATTTTTTCTTGATGCGGGTGTTGCATTTGATGAATTTGATGAAATCAATTCTAATGATGTAAACAAATCTAGATCTGAGATTGTTAGTTCCGCTGGGATTGCCTTGCGTGTAAATCTTTTTGGAGCTTTGATAGTGGAGCCTCATTATGCATGGCCATTGAAAAAAGGAGTTGGGGGTACGTTTGGAATAAACATTGTACCAGGATGGTAGTTAGTTATTAAGGCAGGTCTTCTGGGATAATTTTAAAGCATCTGACTGTGAAGAATTAAAGAATATCATTTGACTTTACCAATGAAAATAGATTCATTTTATTAGAAGTGCTTGTCTATTTCTATTATACAATACATTTTTTATTTAATTTATTTATAGTATTTCAATAGCTCTGATTTTTTATTCTGAGAGACACTAATTCTACTCCCATCCTTCAATATTGCTTCTCCACCCCTTCCCTTTACGTACTCTTTTAGAAAACCTATATTAATTATATGCGAGTTATGAACTCTACAGAACCTATCTTTTGGAAGCAAGTTTTCATATTCTTTTATAGGCTTTGAAACTATGATTTCTTCTTTATTGTCCAAAAAGATAGTTGTATAATTTCCATCTGATTCCAATCGGACAATAGTAGAAAGATCAGCAACTCTAAAACCTCTTATTGTAGGGAGAGACAGTTGACTTTGCACATAGAAAGATGTCTTGGGTATATTTCTATTTTCTCTATCTGTTTGTGCTACATATCTATTGACTACAGCACACAACTCTTCCCTATCTAAGGGCTTTAATAGATAATCAAAGGCATTATGTTTGATTGCCTTAATTGCAAATTCATCATATGCAGTAACAAATATTATTTTAAAATTTATAACGCCAAGTTTTTGCAAAATATCAAATCCGGTTCCACCTGGGAATTGAATGTCAAGAAACAAGAGATCAAATTCAGTATCTTTAAGAAGTTCAACACCAGATTTAATAGAATCTGCTTCTGCAATAATCTCAAAATCATGGAATTCTTGCTTGAGATAATTTCTTAGAATTTCTCTTGAATCTTCTTCATCATCTATTATTACAATTCGTTTATTTTTCATTCAAATTCATTTTTAAAACAATCAGCGTACCCGCACCATCTTTTTCCATATCCATTTTATCCATTGCTTGAATTTCTATATTTGCCTTATAAATCTCATTGTAAGTTTTTGCTCTTGTGCTCGAAATTTCCATGCCATAGGAAGATTTATCCCTTCTATTCTTTTTCAATGTAGTATTTAAACCTGGCCCATTATCATCAATTGTACAAATCAACAGCTTGCCAATTATTGAAAAATCAACCTTTACAATTGTAACTAAACTTTCATTTTGCATCCCATACTTAACTGCATTTTCCACATAGGGTTGTACTAACATTGATGGTAGCATAATATCCTTTTCAATAAAATCTATATCTTTTGCATGAATACTATACTGCAGTTTTTCTTTGAAGCGCAGTTTTTCCATTTTGAGATAATTATCTAAATAATTAATCTCGTCTTCGAGTTTTATAAAGTTTTGTTTGGAAATAGAAAGTGTCTGGCGAATGAGCTTGGCAAAAATAGAAATTTGCTTTTCTGCATCATTGTTTTCCCCTTTTGCTACTGTGTTCTTGATACTATTTAAACAGTTGTAAATAAAGTGAGGATTTATTTGTGCTCTAATTGCGTCAAGTTCAAGTTCAGACATTTTTTGTGAAGCCTCCTGTTTTTTCTCATCAAGTGAGGCCTTATATTTCCAAAAACACCAAGCCACCAATAAGGCTAGCAAAAAGACTAAAATTTTAAACCATCTACTTTGGAATAATGTGGGTTTAATACTGAAATTAATATTGGCAATATTTTTACTGTACACACCTTTATTATTGATTGCTTGTACAGTAAATTTATAATCCAATGGTTCTAAAGAAGAAAAGTTAACCGAACTTCTTTTTGTATTTACCCATTCAGTGTGAATAGGGTCCAATTTATATTGATAGCTTATGTCTTTCCCCCCAAAGCCAAACGACATTCCTGCAAATTCAAACTCCAATGTTTGCGTATTTGACTTTAGTCTGTTTTCTCCTGCCATGTTCAACTCCTCACCATCCGCTTTCGCTCCTATTATATTAGTATAGGGAATGGACGAAATATTATCATGATTCAAATTTAATTTACAAACACCAAGACTTGAAACTAGATATAATTCATCCTTTAGAATCGCAAGAGCATTTAAATCATTTGAGATAAGTCCATCAAATTCTGTATAGTTCGTTACTTTATTCAACTTACTTTCTGTATCAAAATCAAGGATGGACAAACCATTTGATGTCGCTACACATAATTTGTCTTTATAGATTTCAAGTGCAATACAATTGTTTCCAATTAAGCCATCATCTTGGTCTAAACATTCAACTTGTCCATCCCTAATGACACAAAGCCCGCTACTCGTTGCAGCAAATATGACATTTTTATGACCTACTATATCGTTTACAATTCTATCAGGTATAAAAGAATTATTATTAAAAGTATTGGGATCTGTGGGATTTATAGGTCCTCGTAACCCATATAATGTTCCAGCCCACAAAAGTCCATTATCATCGAAAAAAGAGGAAATCGTTCTTTGTGCTGATATTGTAGTGGTGTCTAAAGAATTAACGTCATTGATTATATAAAACTTACTGCTTGTTCCAACTAAATAATTAGAAGCAGCCCCTTTGTTTATACTTTTCGAAGTTTCTTTATACAATAACCTGGATTTTTTTGTTTCCAAATTAAAAAGATAAAGACCCTCATCCGTTGCACATAAAAGTTTATCATTCTCATACATTGCGAAGTCCCTAACTTTTCCATTGGGGTGCCAGCCCATGGCGCTCAAACTATAAAACGTGTTAACACCATTTTCTAGAACAGATAGCATCAACTTATTATATCCAACAATGAGTTTATCATCCGTTGCATAAATTGAGAATGAATTTAATTTGCTCTCATTTAATTCCAAAGGAATTTTTTGAATAAGGGATTCTTTTTGCAAAAAAAGTCCATCGTTCATTGAGCCTATCCATATATTATTCTCCTTATCCACGATACATGAATTCACTTCAGTATCCGCTTCTAAGATCTGAACTTGCTCATTGTCATTAAATATAAGACAACCATCACCATGTAACGTAATTGAAAGACTATCATTGAATTTATCAATACTTTTAACTCGATCTTTAATTGTGACTTCATTTGTTCTTTTCAATGAATAATCGTCCATGACGTCATAAATAAAAATCCTATTACTAAAAGCATCTCCAAAATAGAATTTATCGTCAGCGCTGAAACTATCGCTTGGCAAAAAATCGCATATGATTCCTTGAAAAATTATTTCATCTTTTTGAAAAACATAATAAATAAATTCTCGATCAGCTGCGGGACCATCATTTGGTATGAAGACATAATAAGCATCTTTGCAACTAGCTAAACTTAGGATTTTACTCTTAACAGGAAGTTTAATTAGTTTTGAAAGTAATTGTCCATCCAAATATTTTATCCTAAAGAAATATTCTCCATAAATACTAGCCAGTAATAAGGTATTTTCTGACTTCAAAAATGATTGAACTGGAACGTTTTTTAGTAGGATGCTATCCATAGACGGATCAGTATCTTTATTATAAACAACACCATCAACAATATAATTAAGCTCGTTTGGGAAGTTCAATGCATATACGACATCATTTGTATCTGCATACACATACAGAACCTCGTTACTTGCCAAACCGTTCGAGGAATTGTATTCTAAAAAATCTATTCCATCATATCTAAATAATCCTTTATCTGTAGCTGCCCAAATAAAAGATTTTGAATCTTGCGCGAGATCATAAATAGTATTCGCAACACCAATTGAATTATTAAATATTTGCGTGGTCCTATTTTGATTAAAAGCATTAGGAGATATACACAATAATAGAACTATTGTTATCAAGAAAATTCCAAATGAACTCTTCGTTATGGATGGTAAAAACTTCGTCTCTGAAAATTTATATATCTTATTTCCTAATTCCTATTTAAATAAGACTCAAGAAGCCAGCCTCGCGTGCCATTATAATCTACAAATACAAATCGTGTCTCTTTTCCATCTAGATGAATGCTATTCTCTGAAAAACCAAGAATTTGAATAAGTGCATTATCAGGAATCCGTATCGGATGCTTTTGCGCTCCCATATTATCTTCCATTCTTAATTCAAGACTTCCTCCCATACTGTTCGTAACAGCCATCATCTCATCAGAGGCTGAACGGTCACTATGACTTACGCCAGAGGATTCATTCACGTGCACTTGTTCTTGCACCTGCTCTTGCGATTCTAGTTTTTTCTGAAGTTCTTCTATTTGTCGCTGCATATCTGAAAAAACGGAGTTATCAGCAGTCTCTATTTCAGGGTCCGCTTCATTTTCTACGCGTACTTCTTCCATACGTCTTCTCATTTCTTCATAGATATCAGATCTACTTCTAGTATTATCTTTTGCAACAGTTGTATCAATATCCCGGATTTTCTTCTCCATATTCTCAAATACAGTTCGATCAGCTGTTTTTACATTTTCGTCAGCTTCATTTTTGTTTTTTACGACGTCAATTATCGTCTTAGCAAGATTGAAAAAATTTAACATTCTAAATTGTTTAGGTAATATAATTTCTAATAATACGCATTCTTTATCAAGAAGTATAAATTTTGTCTACTTTTGAGATTGTAATAGTCTTGCTTCCGCTCTTAACACCTAATTATGAGACACTTAACCAAGACAATTTTCCTTTTATTCTTCTACCAAGTGACTGCTGCTCAAGGGCCACCTCCGGGCATAGATCCTAATAATGAACTCTACAAACTTGGCTATCTAGATGTCACACTCTACGGTGCAGATCTCACTGGAGTAGATGACTCAACAGACGAAATTAAGGAGGCAATAAATGATGCACGCGATTATAGTCTTGTTTGTTATTTTCCAACTGGCACTTATCTTGTAAGTGACACCTTAACAGCAAAGTTGCCAGCAACGCAAAATGCAAATGGTCAATGGAATGTGAATAGAAGAAAACCCTGCGTACTTGTAGGTGGCTATCCTCGCCCAACACTCAAACTTGCAGATAACGCAACAGGTTATGGTGATGAAAATAATCCAAAACCAGTTGTCTGGATTTGGGCTGAACCCAGGGGTGATTCTGGGTCAATTCCTGGAGACAATGATCCTTGGGAGGAAGAACACGGCATAGCATTTAATATGGTGTTTAAAGGCATAGATCTAGATCTTAATAATAACTCAGGCGCAATAGGAGTTCATTTTAATGGAGCCCAAGGTAGCACCTTAGAAGATGTAACTGTTATTGCAGATGGAGCCTTTTCAGGTTTTCGTGGCATGCATGGAGG
This sequence comes from uncultured Saprospiraceae bacterium, assembly GCA_937967615.1. Lineage (GTDB taxonomy): Bacteria > Bacteroidota > Bacteroidia > Chitinophagales > Saprospiraceae > CALCMJ01. The sequence continues at coordinate 36,338 of CALCMJ010000008.1, read as the reverse complement.
TGCTGGGAGTGGATACTATAATGTTGAAGTTATAGGAGGAAAGCATGGTGTTGTAATAACAGATCCTTTGCAATCCTTATGTGGAACGTATGCAGGCGCAAAATTTACAAATCAAGAAGAAGAAGTTTTTGTCCTTCCTATCTGGTCTCCTATGGTTATAACAGGTTTCCATATTGAAAAGGTATCTGGCCCTATAGTTTCTGGCTGGGCAAGTAGAGGAGGAATAAGTTTAATAGATGGTGCTATTGAATTTACTGGGAATAATACTTCCCCTGTCTTTAATGTACCCAACGCAAAGAATTTAATTTTGAATAATGTTTTTATTAAAGGAGCTAATACGCTTAGATCTGGTGTGCCACTAAATACCACAGAATGGAACGAAGTCGTTCAGTATACCTTTTGTGGATCCTCAGGAGAAAATCTTGTCAATGGCAACACGAACCAATCTGAATTAATAGATATAAACTTGGGTGTCCCTGATATAAATTTCCTACTTGAAAAACATATTTGGGATGAAGCTACATATCCTAAAATTGAAGATAGATTTGATACTGATTTTGTAGATGTTACTGACCCTATTAAAATGAATGGAAATCAAGCCATTGGTGATGGAATTGCAGATGATACAGATGCTCTACTTTATGCAATAGACAATTACTATAAAGTTTATCTTCCAAAAGGAATTTACAAAGTCAATGAGCCTATCCGCCTTAAATACCATACTAAGCTTTTTGGCGCTGGTAAAACGTACTCAATAATACGTGCTGACAAAAATTGGAAACCTACAGATGGAACTGCAATCGTGGAGACTATATATAATGCATCTGCACAAAGTAGTCTCTCATGGATTCTAATAGAATCACATTTAAAAGAAAACCCTATGCTCACTTCACTTAAGTGGCGCGTGGGAGCTGATACATACATAAGAGACATCATGATGGGCTATACAGATTGGGTCCATCCAGATTCTAGTTATATCCATAATCATCATGCCTTTGAATTTAGTCATTTTGGCGGGGGAAAGGTCTATGCTCTAGCCGCAGAGTGGACTAAAAACCAACCGGCATCAAAAGGCGATTACTATCGTGGATTATTAGTAGATGGAACTTCTGAACCTCTAAATTTTTATGGCTTAAACGTAGAACGTGTTCAAAGCCCTATTCAAGCAGAAATCAGAAATTCTTCAAACGTAAATATCTTTTTTTATAAATCTGAAGCAGGTGCTTATTCAGGAGGAGCAGATACGCTAGCACCATCTTTACCGATATTGGTAAAAAATTCTTGTAATGTAAACATACACGCTTGTACAGGTAATATTGAACTTGAAAATGGTTCAGGAACAGTAAGCATTGAAAATAGTAGTAAGATCCAGGTAAATGCAGTTAAGGGCTACGCAACAGGACCAGAGTGGAATAATATTGTTGATGACTTGAGTTCTGTAGATAGCTATACAGATCTTGCAATTTTCGTAGGAGATACTATCTCTGCAGGTTCATCTATCCAAGAATCAATCAATACTCTTACAGTAGAATTCAATGCGGTAGATGTAGTGGGGACAAATAATTACTTCTGGGATTTTGGAGATGGTCAAAGTTCAACTATAGAAAACCCTCAGCATACGTATGCATTTGGTGGAGAATATACGGCCTGTTTGACCGTAAGCAATTCTTGTGGAGATTCTGACACCCTATGCAAAACAATTGAACTAGGTGGACCTGACCTAAGACCATTCGTAAATTTAAGTACGCAATCCATTGAGGGATCTAGCAGTTTTGAATTAGTAATTGAAGTTCAGGAAATAAATAACACAAATACCTCTGGCTCAATTTCTGTTTTGATTCCAAAACAAAATTTATTCTCCATCTCGTGGGATAGTTCATTAAGCAATTTAGGTGTATTTACTTTAAACAATGCAGCCTGGAATTATGACAATAGTAATCCTGATTTTCATATTTGGACTAGCTCTCAACCTATCCTAGCTGGGAGTCAATCAAATCTGGGCTGTCTTATAAACTTTTTACCCAATAGTACAGATGGCGCAACACACATTTCTGCCTTCATTCTTAATGGAAGTGGGTCAGAACTTGATCCACTTAATAACTCCAACTCAAAATCTATCTTATTTAAACATTAAAAAAAGAGGTCACTTTTACAAGACCCCTTACGCTATTATGAAAACACTTCATTACATAAATCATTGTACCAAGAGTGGTATAGTTTTTACAAAGCCATTGTTGCTGCTTAATTTTGCATAATACATCCCATTTGAGATTCCTTCAATATTTACTTGTATATCAGTTGAAACCTTAGATCTAGTTGTTTTAATTATTTGACCAACGGAATTATACAGGGAAATTGTCATTTCGTCTTCTGCTTCAAATCCCTCAAGCTGTAATTTAAATGAACCACGCTCAGTAGAAACAGGATTAGGAGAAATAGCGACTAATCTGTCAGCAGTTTTTTCAAAACTTACTGAACGTACTGGTGAGAACGAAATTTCACCATTGAAATCAATCTGTGCAACCCTATAATAATTAATCCCATTTTCAGGTCGTTCATCAATTGCCACATACGAAATAGCTTCAGTGCTCGTCCCGGCTCCATCAACTCTTGAGATTACTGTCCATTCTAAATTATCAGTAGACCTTTCAACGACAAATACATCGTTATTTACCTCAGACGCTGTTGTCCATGCAAGACTTGTTTTTTGACCTTGTCGTATTGCATTAAATTTTGCGAATTCCACAGGTAGTGCTGTTTGAATAGACCCAAGTGTAAACTTAGTAGTTTCCCCAGTAAGCAATGTAAAACTTGCTTTCATACCGTCAATTTTCTCTCCCCTACCTTCTGATAAGCCAAGCGTACTTAAATGATGAACTTGAATATCTTCTTCCTTTATTTCAGGATTATTTTCAAGATCCTCAGAAGTATATGCAAGTTCTACTTCAGCGCATGCACTGTTTACATTCCCTGGCTCAATACTATAGAACCTATCCACAAAATATGGTGCCGCTTCCACGCCGTTGTAATCAAAACTTGTATAACCTAAAGGCAGAGGTCTATTGTTAGGCGAATTGGATGTAAGCGTTTTGTATGTTGCTACAGCAGTTATCCCCATCTGACAAGTAGGAGTAATTGAAACTGATAATGGTTCCATGTACTCATTGCATAATGGATATGTATACTTAACTCCTGTTTGTCCAAGATCCCACATCAATTTACTTTCTAAATCATTAGCCCCATCACTCATAAAGCATCCAGCGACTTGCTCAATAGCTAATGGATCCGTATCAGTTATCAATAATGTTTGTCCATTCATGTTCACCAATCCTTTTACAAGTTTTACGCGTTTGATGGCAGTTCTCTTATAAGGAGTAGCTTCTAATGTTATTCCGCATGGAGAATCGTTACTTAATTCCACATTTGTCATTTCAAATTTATCTCCAGTGCTCATAACTTGTGATGATGGCACTTCCTGCCCACATTCCGTTCCATTAAGCACTAATGTATTACTAGCTTCCATTGCCAGTGATCCATACAAACTTGGTCTTTCAAAATTCTTTGCGACCATTAATTTAGCTTGTGATTTCATTGCAATTCTAACTTTTCCAACTGCCATTGCAGACATAAGTATATTCTCTTTTACTGTCGCTTCAGCATTCTCTTCTACATTAAGTTCAATATTCGTTGTCTGAGTATTTGCCAACATTCTTACATTCTTTTGAAATGTTGCTTTTGCAAAAGACCTTACTCTTAGCTTCGTCATAGTTTCTGCAGTACCTTCTACTCCTTTTAATTCAAAATCACCCACAACATCCAAACTAGATGCTCCTCTAACATCTGTCAACAATTCTCCAGTAGATGTGTTGAGTGTTGCAAACTTTCCTAATACAGTTAAACTAGGAGAGCCTCCAAATTCACCTAGATCTAATGACAATTTTGTTGCTGTTTTTTCCATTTTTAAATCTAAATCCCCATTCACATTAATTGCTGAACTTCCTCTTACTCTAATCTTACTTTCAATTCCAGACACTGTAGCTACAGCTAGTTTTCCGCCAGTATTAAAAGTAGCTGAAGTCCCTGCTTCTCCCACCAATAATTGAAAGTCCGTATTTCCTCCTGCTATATTAAAGTCTGCATCTGATCCTACACTTAGTGTTCCTTGCGCCTGTATATCAAACTTTAAAGCTCCTGCTGAATTCGCAAACGCATTAATGCCACTTTCAATTGCCAATTCTGGCGCAGATCCAGCACCACTTAATAATTCTATTTCAACACCCTTGGTTGTACCTGTTGAATTAATATTTAAGTTTCCTAATAAAGATAGATTTGCATTTCCCGTTAATCGAATTTCAGAATTTGTCTCTGCATTAGACGAACCGGTTGCTACAATATTAAGATCTCCTGAAACTGACATTGTTGAATTTGCATTTAGGGCTAATTGTAATTTCCCTGCCTTGTCGTAAAGATTTGGCCTGCTCATATTTACATCTCCAATTACAACGATCGCAGCAGCCCCTTCCGTTTGCAAAGCTGCAGCTTTTGCTGTCTTAATATTGGTTTGAATGTTTAGGTCATTCAATATTGATAATGTTCTACCTGAGCTCACAGTAACTATACCATCATGTTCTCCGTTAGTTATGGAAAGAGACTTTGCAACTGCGTTTTCTGAAATTAATACAGAATGCCCAGCAATAATTACATCTTGTTCCGCATTTGGAACACATTCACAATCCCACATATCAACATTGTGCCAGCTTGTGCTCACACTTGATACGCGAACTGCCTTTGTAAATTTTGTTTTGGTTTTTTGTGCGTTGAGTTCTACTATGAAAATAGAAATCATAAAAAATAATAAGGTAAAAATCGATTTAGAGTAGAATGCTTTAGTGTTATTAAAATTATTCATTTTAATGAAGTTTGCCTTGATAGGATTGTATTGAGATCACTAGCAAGAGATTAAAAAAAGCATCCTCATTTTTTAAGGTAAAACTGCGGTGTAAATATTATGAATATTATTCTAGATAAGGGAAGTTGTAAAGTATTGAAGTTGTGAAGTTGTAAAAGTTGTAATTCGATTGTAATATATGCACGAATTGATTTACTACTCAAGTTTAATATTGGCCTTTGTAAACAAGTGGACAATTTTTAGTGAAATGAACTTATATTTGATAATTGGTTAACATATTATTTACCAAAACAATAAAAAAATGGCTTACGACGAACACTTAAGCGATCGTATTGAAAACATCTTAAACTCTTCAAAAATAATTTTTGAACCAAAAAAAATGTTTGGTGGCATTTGCTATATGGTAGATAACAAAATGTGCATTGGCGTACATGAAGAAACCCTTATGGCAAGAGTGGGACCAGACGCATATGAGGATGCATTAAAAAAGAAAGGAGCCTCAGAAATGTTATTTACTGGTCGTGCTATGAAAGGATTCGTCTTTATCAAGGACGAAGGGATAGACACAGACAAACAACTTATGTATTGGGTTGAATTATGTTTACTCTTTAACCCATTAGCTAAATCTTCCAAAAAGAAAAAGAAAAAATGAGCTTTACAGATTCCTTTAAATATAATTTAGAAATGAACAATATCCTCATTGATCATTTCTATGAATATTCAGATCAACATCCTAAGAGGTCTCTTCTGCTATTTAGCCATATCCTGAATGCGCATAAAATTTGGAATAATAGAATTTTAGAGAAAATAGAGCCTAAAGCCTGGGAAATGCATAATCTTGATACCCTGAAAGAATTAAATCTTGAAAACTTTAGATCAAGTGCCTTTATTATTGAAATGTATGATGAAAACGATACTGTTGAATATAAAAATAGTTTAGCTAACCGCTATTCCAATACAATCCATGATATTCTTTTTCACATTATTAACCATTCCAGCTATCATAGAGGGCAAATTGCAATGCTAAGTAGAGAATCTGAACTCATTCCTGTTGTTACAGACTATATTTTTTACAAAAGAGAAAACAAATTCACTTCCTAATGCGTCTCTTTATATATGAAGTCGATTAACACCCTTATCATAATACTCATTCTTTCAGCAATCAGCAATTCCTTACTGGCGCAGAATCTACATGTATATGTTGAAAAAAAAGACAGTTCTGAATATAGTGACATGGGATATCTAGTAGAGCTAGATGGTGAGTTAAGTCATCATGCCCTGGATGATATTCAAGATGAAGAACAAATATTAAAGAAATTAGCAGAGCATGTAAGAGAGCATAAAAATGGAAATATCCTATTCTACATTCATGGAATGCTAGCACACACCAAATGGTATCAAAAAATGGTACATAATAAGCTCAATCAAGGCTTATATACAGATTCTCTCAATAAAGTAAATATTATAATTTCGTTGGTCTGGCATGGAACTATGGACTACCCTCAAAATTATGTGGATGCGTATCAAATAGGAGAATCCTATTTTTCATTTATTGAAAAAGCACAGGCTATTACCAAAAAGCATGACAAGGAGAGAGAGATTAATTTTATTATGCATTCAATGGGATCTCGCGCGTTTCAAGGCATTTATGATAAGTATATAAATTCAACAGAGAAGGATTGGAAAGCTGAGAATTTACTTTTCGTTGCATCTGATGCGCCTGATGATTGCTTCTACAAGGAAGGTGTGTTCAGTGCCATAGATTCATTTGCAAATAATATTGTTGTCTATAAAAATGTTCATGATTTCACTTTAGGCATTTCAAGGGGAATTAACGAACAAGACAGAATAGGACTTAGTGGGATCTCAGATATGAGTAAAGTTTCTAAAGCAATTTCAGTGGTAGACGTCTCAATCCTCAATGATAATGACGGCATGATGAAATTAACAGGACACAGATACCTATTCGAAAGTCCAAGTGTACGTAAAGACATTCTAAAAGTATTAAATCTGAATATTGCGACTAGCTTGGATAGAAATCTAGTGAAGGACAGTGTAATCATGAGGACCTATACTCTGAAATAGGCAAAAAAAAAGACCGGCTCTTGTAACCCCCTACGAACCGGCCCGAAAGAAAGAAGATAATCATTTAAGTATCCTCCTCCATAATCTGAACATCTCATTACATGCCAATTTCTTGCCAAAAGCGATCAAAGCTCACTTAAACTAGGGTATGAAACATATTTATTATAATCACCAATTATAACTAACTGTATTAGTGATAGATATAAATTATTTTTATTATATATGTTAATTCGAAGTTCATTTTCTACTTATTATATCTTGCTAAAATCAGGGCTAGCATCCACATTTCTTTTTGTAGCTTGATTTTCTATTGTCAATCATCTTTGACAAAATGTCATAAAAATTGGTGTGGCATACAGTTTGACGACTATTAATACAGCAAATAAAAAGCGAAAATGGAAAAAGGTAAAATCTCAGTTCAAACGGAAAATATATTTCCGATCATTAAAAAATTCTTGTATTCAGACCAGGAGGTCTTCCTCAGAGAACTCATATCAAATGCAGTTGATGCTACATCCAAACTTAAAACCCTTTCTAGTAAAGGTGAATTAAGCTCAGATATAGGAGACATTACTATTGAAATTTCAATAGATGAGAAAAAGAAAACCCTAACCATTAGTGACAAGGGTATAGGAATGTCTGAATCTGAGGTTAAAAAATATCTTAATCAGGTAGCATTTTCTTCTGCAGAGGACTTTCTCAAAAAGTACAAGGATGATGCAAATATCATTGGACATTTTGGCTTAGGTTTCTATTCTGCATTTATGGTCGCAGATAAGGTTGAGGTAATTACAAAATCATTTAAAAAATCTGCTAAGGCAGTGAAGTGGACCTGTAAAGGGGATCCACAATACAAGCTAGAATCTGCTGATAAAAAAGATCGAGGAACGGACATCATTTTACATATAGATGATGACAGCAAAGAATTTTTAGACAAGAATAGAATAGATTCACTTCTTAACAAATATTGTAAGTTTTTACCTATCCCAATCAAGTTTGGAACAAATAGTACATCTAAGTTTGAAGGAGAGGGTGATGATAAAGTTGAAATTGTTGAAGAAGAAGACAACATAATTAACAACCCTACTCCACTTTGGAAAAAGAGACCTAACAATCTCAAGGATCAACATTATATTGATTTTTACAAAGAGCTTTACCCTATGAGTCCTGAGCCCATGTTTTGGATTCATTTGAATATTGACTTTCCTTTTAACCTCACTGGAATTCTATACTTTCCAAAGTTGAACAACAGCATGGAAATGCAAAAAAATAAGATTCAACTCTACAGCAATCAAGTATATGTAACTGATGATGTCAAAGAGATTGTACCTGAGTTCTTGACACTCCTACATGGTGTCATTGACTCTCCTGATATTCCTCTTAATGTATCAAGAAGTTACTTGCAAAGCGATAGCAATGTCAGAAAGATTACATCATATATTACTAAAAAGGTTGCGGACAAATTAAATAGTCTATTTAAAAAAGATAGAGAAGCTTACCAATCAAAATGGGATGACATAGGTGTGTTTGTAAAATATGGAATGATCTCAGATGAAAAATTTTACGACAAAGGATTGAAGTTTGCAGTTCTTAAAAATACAGAAGGAGAGTTTAGTACTATAGAAGAGTATAGAGAAAAGATAGCTAAAACTCAAACAGATAAACATGACCGAGTTGTCTTTTTATATACAAACAATAAAGACGAACATCATAGTTATTTAGAATCGGCCAAACAATATTCTTATGATGTGCTCATTTTTGATAATATTATTGACAACCACTTTATCCAACAATTAGAACAGAAACTAGATAAGGTTACGTTTGTTCGCATTGATTCAGAAACAGCAGATAATCTTGTTCAGAAGGATGAAAAGAAAGAGTCTGTTCTTTCAGAAAGTGAACTAGAAAAAGTCAAAGGGATTTTTACTGAAGCCTTAGGAGAACTTCAAGGAGGTCAAATTGAATTAAAAGCGCTTTCACCAGAAGACCAACCTGTCTTGATCACAAGACCTGAGTTTATGCGAAGGATGAAAGAAATGCAGTCATTCCAAGGTGCAAATTTAGGTATGCTCCCTGATCCACATAGTGTGGTAATAAATACAAATCATCCCTTAGTAGTAGATAAATTACTAAAGATGCGGAGCAAAGAAAAAAAGGCAGATTTTGCTGGCTACCTTCATATGTTGGCCAAGTTGAACCAGAATATGTTGAAAGGTAAAGAGCTGTCTGAATTTACAAAGAAGAGTATCGAGTTTTTGAGTTAGACTGATTCAGCGAAGACCAAATTTAATTTTCAATATTTTTTTGGGCGTGTCCTTGTTCCCTGCATAGCAGAGAACAAGGACCGGTTCATCCAGGAGTTCTGTCTTCGTGCTAGCACGAAGACAGCCTAAGGCTCCCTTACTACCTCACGCAGTAAGAACAAAATTGGAAACAAATTAGAATGAGGCTGTCCCATAAAGAATGGCCTCTTCTTGTTTTATAACAATTCTATAACTTATAAAGATTTATAGAATCGCTAGATTGTGTTTTATTCAGATATGAAATATTTATATTTATTCTCAATCGTCTTTCTCTTTGGTGCTTGTAAAAGCACCCAGATATGGAATGCCAGCCAAGTTCCGGTCTATAGTAAATTTGACAGCTACTCTCCTAAGCTTGTTCTAGAAAACGATTCAATTCATGTTATAAATTTCTGGGCAACATGGTGCAAACCCTGTGTGGCAGAACTCCCCTACTTTGAAGAAAGCTTATCCTCCCTTCAAAAAGAAAAAATAAAATTTACCTATGTAAGTCTTGACTTTGAAAAAAATCTAAGATCAAAAGTAATTCCTTTCCTTAATACTTCAAAGATCAAAGCAGACGTTGTACTTTTGTCAGACGGCAAGTATAATGATTGGATAGACAAAGTAGATCCATCATGGTCCGGATCAATCCCTGCAACTTTAATCACTCTAGGAGAAAAGAATATCTTTTTCGAAGGTTCATTTCATTCTGAGCAAGAAATTATTGACTTAATTCATAAAATTAAAATCTAATCATGAAAAAAACATTGCTTTCCTTATTTATCCTAACTTCAGGAATACTACTCTCTTTTACATTTCCACACAAAGGCTATCATGTAGGAGACAAGGCAGCTGACTTTTCCCTAAAAAACATTGATGGCTCAATGGTATCTATGGAGGATTACAAAGATGCGAATGGCTTTATCTTAGTATTTACGTGTAACACATGTCCTTGGGCAGTTATGTATGAAGATCGTTTAGTAGAATTACATAAGACGTATGCAGATCAAGGCTATCCTCTAATTGCAATAAATCCAAATAATCCTGAAATCAAACCTGGTGATAGTTTTGAAGCAATGCAAGTAAGGGCCAAAGAAAAAGGTTTCCAATTTCCATATGTCTTTGATGAAAAACAGACTGTGTATCCAGAATATGGAGCGACAAAGACGCCACATGTTTACTTGCTTGATAAAGATAGAATAGTCCAATACATAGGAGCTATAGATGATAGTCCTAGAGATGCAAGCAAAGTTGAGAATGCTTATGTAGCAAAAGCTATTGAAGCTCTTAAGACTGGAAGAAAACCAGACCCTTCGTCAACAAAGGCAATTGGCTGCAGTATAAAAGCATAATTTAAAATCTAAAAAGTCCATCAGCTAATCATTGATGGGCTTTTTTTTATTGTACTTTGTTACAGATTAAATTAAAACTAGCTTATGCGTTTTTATTCCCTTTTACTTATTCTAGTAACATTTTTTGCATGTAAAAATGAAACAAGCAATTTTGTTGACCTTGACCTAATGTCCAAAGGACTCCCTATAAAAATCAAAGCACCCGTAGACGCTATTGTTATTGCCAAAGATATGGGTGTTATGCAAGACATCACAGTCCAAAAAGGAGAAAAATTTAGTTTGCAAATTTTGGCCAGTGATGCTGTTTCTCTTGACAAAAATGCTCTTGTATTAGATCATAAAACAACCGTAGAAAAGGGGCCATTTTTTTCAAAAATTATTTCTGAGACAGCAGAGGGTTTTATATTTGAAAAGAAAATTGATGAAACGATAAACTACGATTTCCGTGTGGTAAAAATCCAAGGAGATAAAGAGTATATTTTTCAAACAGCTTTACTTGGGCAATTTTCACAAGAAGATGTAAAAGCGATGTTTGATTCCGTAACGAAATAATACTTTACAAAAAAAAAACGAACGAACATGTCTGTTCGTTCGCAAATTCTTTTAAGTTCTATTTGCTCAGGCTTCTTTGAGAATATTGTCCCCAAAGACGATGAGCACAATTAGAGCAATTGTGAATATGATCATGGGTAATGATTTGTAATAAATATAGATATCTTTAATACAAGAATCAAGTAGAAGTATTATTGGAATGATATCAAAAATTACATATTACAAATAAATTTAACATATAAGTAATGTTGCTATACAGTAGCACTGCTTTGACTACCAAAGACTTGTAGTCATGCTACAAAGCAAATAGAACTAAAAAAGGGCAAAGTTGATGCTCAACTATGCCCTTAAAATTTAATAAAACTTTATTATTATTTTCCTGCCTCGTATCGTTTTGATACCTCTGACCAGTTAACAACATTAAAAAAGTTAGACACATAGTCTCCTCTTTTATTCTGATAATTTAAATAGTACGCATGTTCCCATACATCTATTCCTAGTATTGGAGCTCCTCCACACCCTATTCCTGGCATTAGAGGATTATCTTGATTAGGTGAGGAACATACTTCTACTTTACCTCCCTTATGTACACAAAGCCATGCCCATCCTGAACCAAAACGTGTTGCTGCAGCACTCGCAAATTTTTCTTTGAACGTATCAAAAGATCCAAAAGCTGTCTTTATCGCATCTGCTAAATCTCCGGAAGGTGATCCTCCAGCATTTGGCCCCATAACGGACCAGAATAAAGAGTGATTATAATATCCTCCACCATTATTTCTTAGTGCTGCATTATTCATATCAAGATTTGCAAGGATTTCCTCTATACTCTTTCCTGCTTGGTCTGATCCTTCTAATGCTGCATTTAATTTCTTTGTATACCCTGCATGATGTTTACCGTGGTGGATTTCCATGGTCCAAGCATCTATATAAGGTTCTAGTGCATGATGTCCGTAAGGTAGGTCTGGTAATTTAAAAGCCATAGTCGTATTTTTATTTGATTTTAAATATTAAACACTGCGAAGTTAATAAGTTTGAAAAAAATATTTGTAAGATTTACCTTCTTCTATTACCAGAATTTCCTCTCTGATTTCTTCCACCTGATCTGCCACCACTTCTTCCACCTGAATTGTTTCTACTTCCTCTCCCAGAATACGATTTTCCCTTTCTTGCATTTTCTACCCAAGTAGGACTTTCTCCAAGCTCCTTCGGCACTTTTAATTTCATGATTGACTTTTCAATAAGTTTCTCAATCTTGGTAATCTTGTACATGTCCTCTTCATTAATCAATGTAATAGCCACTCCAGTTGTATCAGCTCTTGCTGTTCTTCCAATTCTGTGTACATAATCCTCTGCATCAGATGGTACATCGTAATTGATCACCAAATTAATGTCTTTTATATCTATTCCTCTTGAGAGTACATCTGTTGCGACAACAATTCTAAGATTATGTGCTCTAAACTTGGATAGCATAGACTCGCGTTCCTTTTGATCTAAGTCTGAAGAAATTGCCGCAGCCTGCAATCCTGCCCTCTGCAAAGAGCGAGCAATTGTAGAAACTTTTTTCTTGGTAGATGCAAATATGATTATGCTTGAGTATTTAGGTTTCTCTCTGATTAAACTTTCTATCAAAGGTGTTTTTTGGTGATCATGCGCTAGGTACATAAGTTGTAATACACCTTCAGCTGGTTTGGAAACTGCGATACTTATCTGTTCAGGATCCACCATAGACTTGCTGGCTAGCTTTCTGATATTTGGAGGCATAGTTGCACTAAACATAAGTGTTTGCCTTTTATCAGGAAGGAAGGAAATTATCTTTTGAATGTCATCATGGAATCCCATATCTAACATTCTATCTGCTTCGTCTAAAATTAAATATTGTAAATCAGAGAATCGCACATGACCCATGTTCAGATGAGAGATTAATTTCCCAGGTGTAGCGACAATAATATCTGTATTCCCTTTAAACGCATTTTTCTGGTCCTCCCAAGACATGCCATCACCACCTCCATAAATTGGAAAGGATGTTATACCGCAAAAATAGCTGAAGCCCTGAATTTGTTCTTCAATTTGCACTGCTAACTCCCGGGTTGGGCAAATGATTAGTGCACTTGTCGATTTATTTTTATGGCCAATTAAATTATTCATAACTGGCAATAGAAAAGCACCTGTCTTACCAGTCCCGGTTTGCGCACAAGCAATTAAATCCTTCCCCGCTAGAATAACTGGAATTGCTTTTTCCTGAATTGGAGTCGCTGTTACAAACCCCATATAAGAAATTGCTTCTAGTAGCCCCTCTTTTAAACCCAACTCATCAAATCTCATAATTTATTTTTACATCACGCCTTTCAGCTTAATCTTTAGAAAGTTTATACAAATGCTTAAAATGCCTCCCTTTTCCATTATAATCTAAACCATATCCAATTACAAATTCAGTGGGTATAGATTTTCCTACATAGCTTACCCTTAATTCACGTTCTAAAGCATCTGGTTTGAAGAACAAACTTACGATTTCAACAGTGTAGGGTTTTAGTTGTTCCAGATATTCTTTAAAGTTATACAAAGTGTTTCCAGAATCTACTATATCTTCTAAAATTATAAGATATCTATCTGAGACATCAATGTCTATAGGCAACTGCATGTCAAGCTTTCCAAGTGTTTTCATGCCTTCATATGACTTAACTTTCACAAAACAGATATCATGCTCAAAAGTAATTTTTCTTAAAAAATCTGCAGCAAAAATGAAGGCACCACTCAATACGACAATAAAAACCGGGTTTTTCTCACTATAATCAGAAATCACTTCTTCTGCGAGCCTTTGGACAATAGTCTCTATTTGAAAATCGTCAAGGTATTTTTCAAACTCATAATTCTCGATGCGTACTTTATCATTGTTTCCTGAGTCCATATGTATCTATAAGGTAAATTAACGAAGATATTGCTGCTGCACCTAGTTTAAGCTCTCTTTCATTTACTGCATCAATCCTATCTTTGCTTGAATGGTGGTAATCAAAGTATCTCTGTGAATCTGGTCTAAAACCAATTAGTAATCCTCCTTGAGATTTTAGGGGGTTAATGTCAGCCCCAGAGCCTCCTTTTACTAACCGCAAATCATACGCCTCTAAAACAGGATTAAAACTCGTAAGTGCTTTATACAAGATATTAAATTTATCTGGCTCTGCATCACAACTAAATCCTCTTGGCGTAAAACCACCTGCATCTGATTCAATCGCTGCGAGATGAAATTCATTTTTCCCATTTGAAACTTCTGCATATTTAAGACCTCCTGCTAATCCATTTTCTTCATTCATAAACATAACACATCGGAATGTATGCTTTGGCCTAAACCCCAACTCTAACAAACTTACGATCGCTTGAAGAGAGTGAACACATCCAGCACCATCATCATGCGCTCCTCCTCCCACATCCCATGAATCAAGATGGCCTCCTACCAGAATAATTTCTTCAGGGTATTCTGTCCCTTTTATCTCCCCAATAACATTGTAACTTTCTCCAATCCCCAAGTTTTGAGAACTTGTTTTGATGCTTGCAGTAAGGTTTTCAGTTTCTAAAATCTCGCTTATTTGATTTGCAGCTTTTGTACTTATGGCTAAAGCTGGGATCTTTATTGTATTCTCTTCATATACGGTTACACCTGTATGGGGGTAATCATCTACCAGGGTGGTAAGCGACCTGACTAGGACAGCTTTGGCCCCATACTTAGCCGCTCGGCTTGCACCATAGACTCTCTGGTCCACTGCTCCTCCATATGCATTGAAGGTTCTTAACTGCGTGGGGTCCATTGGCCTATTAAAAAAAATAATCTTACCTCGGATTCTTTCCTCACCATACGTCTCTAACGAGTCTAATGAAAGCAATTCAATTATCTCCCCTGAATATATTTCATTGTTAGTCCCTACAGAATTTCCAAGAGCAAGGGAGGCAATGTCAATTTTTTCACCGTTTTGGCGCTGTACAAACACCTCTTCTTTAGTTCCTCTTTCCCACTTTTTTACCTCACAGGATTGCATATAAACAGTATCAAATCCTAATGACAGCATTAAATCATATGTATAATCAACCGCTTTTTCAGCTTCTACAGAACCTGCTAATCTACCTCCAATGTCTTCACTTAAAATTTTAAGCCAATTATAACATTTGCCATTTGATAGCGTGTGGTTATATATTTCTTTCACAAATAGCGCGTCCTGCTCTGATTGTGACCAAATGGGCGAAAAAGGCAGTGTCAGCATGAATACGGTTAAAAAAGTGATTTTTTTGAGCATTTTTATCGAGTTTATCCAAAAATTCTATACAAAATACATGGATTTCATTACTTTAGGTATGCTTATTGTAAATTCTACAATAAGTATTTAATTTGGTTTCATTTGGTTACGGTTGAGCTAATGTAGGTCATTAGCTCACTTTTTTTTACTAGCCCACTAAATAAATGTAACTTTCAGTATCTTTTACGTCAAATATTTAAGAAAACAATCAACCTGTAAATCGTTTAGCTTTTGATTAATCTACTATATCCTTTATTAACTAAGGAAATTCCGACAGATTTATCTGACGAGGATGTGGTAATTGAATACCTGAAAAGTAATAATGTTGCTTTTTTTGATATTCTATACAAAAGGTATTCAGGTAAGGTTTTCGGAAAGTGCTTGTCTATTCTCAAAAGTGAGAATGAAGCAGAAGACGCCATGCAAGAAATATTTATGAAAATTCTTTTGAATCTTTCAAAATTCAGCGGAAGATCTAAATTTTCAACATGGTTATATTCTATTACTTATAATTTTTGCATTGATTCCATAAGAAGGAAAAAGAAGGACAAGAGTGTCCTTGTTGAAGATTTATCCTCAGAACACGATACTGCTGAAGATGATATTGAAGACAGATTCATTATGGAAACTAATGTAAAACGATTAAAAGTGATTCTTGAAGAATTACCAGCAGGTGACAAAGCGATTTTGCTTATGAAATATCAAGATGATTTCTCAATACGAGAAATTTCTGAAATGTTGACTAAGTCGGAAAGCGCAGTCAAAATGAAAATTAAGAGGGCAAAACAGAAATTTAAAAAGTTGCACTCTGAATTGTTTGATAACACACTTTAATTAATATAATTCGACGTAAAATGAGAATAAACAATTTTAAAGAACTTGAACGTGAGCAGATAGTGCAGTACCAAAAAAATACAGATAAGGTACACAAAAGCATTTCTAGTAACGTTGGCATTCTAGGTTTTATCGGAGATATTTTTGAGCTATATCTATCAAGAATATTTGGACTGTTTATTTCTGCAACAGGAGGAAGTCCTACTGAGCCAGATAATAAAAACAACAATGGAAGACCTAAATATCCTAATACGATTTAGGCTAGGTTCAAGTTCAATCAAGTAACAACATAATCCTAATGAACGCATTTGCTTTATTTGAGTTTCCAACAACTCTACTCACAGATTTACTAGGTAAATTTATGGCAGGTATCCCTGCAATCTTTACTGCTCTTGTCCTATTTTTAATAGGAATCATAGTCAGTAAAATAATATCTAAAATTGTCTTGAAATTTCTTGAAGGCATAAAAGTAGATAAGCTAGGAGAAAAACTCAATGAGATTGAAATGGTCGAAAAGGCCAACGTCAAAGTCAAAATCTCAACAGTACTTAGCAAAATTGTATACTATGTGATCATGCTCTTTTTTGCAGTTGCAGCTACTGAAGCACTGCAAATGCCAGCATTATCTAATATGGTTTCTGATCTGATAACATTTATCCCCAATCTAATAGTAGCAATGATTTGGATAATAATAGGTTTACTCATATCAGAGGCATTAAGAAAAGTAGTCCAAACAGCTTGTAATTCATTAGGTATTCCTTCAGGTCAAATGATTGGAAACTTTTTATTCTACTTTCTAGTCATAAACGTAATAATAAGCGCTCTTGGGCAAGCAAAAATAAATACTGAGTTTTTATCTCAGAATATTTCACTTGTTATAGCTGGTGCAGTTGGTGCTTTTGCAATAGGTTATGGATTAGCATCAAAAGATAATGTATCCAACTTTTTAGCTTCCTTTTATTCAAAAGGTAAGTTCCATGTTGGCGATAGAATTACTATTGAAGGGAAAACCGGAATGATAAGCGAGATGGATAAATCGTCTTTAGTTCTAAAAACAGATACGGGAAAAATAATTATTCCTTTGAGTAAACTGTCAAAGGAAAATGTTGAAATTCATTCATAAATATTACAATTCAAAAATTCATTAAAACATTACTAATGAGAAATTTACTATTACTATTTTGTTTCACTTTTCTTTCTGTAGGAATTGCATCTGCACAGACATTGTCTGAGTATGAGGCTATGAAAGCAGACAAGGAAGCAACTGTTGCTGATCTTCAATCTCAGATTGACGCAACTGCGGGAGAAATCGCTGATCTACAACGACAGATTGATTTACTCTCAGGATGGAGAACAGGATACAGCGGGCTTCTTGGATTTGATTTAAGCAACGCAGATAACTGGATAGGAAATCCAAATCCTAATTCTACATCAAAGTCTTTAAACATTGGATTAACGGGTTATGCTAACAATGATAAAGAGAAAACACTTTGGCATAACAAAGCGATAGTTACTAAGGCTTGGCAAGATGTTGATTTTGTTGAAATTGAGGGACAAGAAGACAAACTGTTTGACCAAGGTACTGTAGATATTCTTAATATCTCATCTTTAGCAGGTTATAAATTCACTCCAAAACTTGCTGCAACAGCACTTGGAGAACTTAATACTTCTTTAGGAAATTTCCTTAAGCCAGGAACAGCAGATATAGGAGTAGGTGTAACTTGGTTACCTATAGAGAACCTTACAGTAGTAATCCACCCATTAAACTACCATATTGCATGGCCAGCAGATGGATTTGGAGATGTTGCTTCGTCAGGATCTTTAGGTGCTAAAGTAAGAGCAGATTATACAAGAGATTTACTTATCTCTGGTAGAAAAATTGCTTGGGGATCTACTCTAACAGGATTCTTACCTTATTCAGATAAGAAAACCACTTTTACAGATGAGCTTGACCCTACAATAACTAGAGAAGCTGGACTTACAGAATGGTCATGGTTAAATACATTCTCTTTCGAAATTTGGAAAGGAATAGGCGTCGGTCTTGGATTTGGATTCAGAAAAGCTGATTTTGAATCAATAGATCTTCAGAGATATACAAACTTAGGTTTGACATACGCTCTATAAGAGTTTAAAAAACATATAAAAAGCCCACTAGCTATCATGCTGGTGGGCTTTTTTTTATCTTGCTTCTCTACTTTGCAAATCAACTATGGAGAAGAAATTATTCTTATTAGACGGACATGCCCTTGTGTTCAGAGCACATTACGCATTTATTAACAGACCACTTATCAATTCTAAGGGAATAAATACCTCAGCGATCACTGGGTTTACACGTACGCTTTGGGACCTCCTCAAAACACAAAAGCCTACACACATTGCGATCTGTTTTGACCCACCCGGCAAAACATTTAGGCATGAACAATATGAACCATACAAAGCAAATAGAGATGCTACTCCAGAGGATATTATTGCAGCTCTTCCATACATAAAAGACATAGTAGATGGGTTTAATATACCCGTTTTTACCGTGACAGGTTTTGAGGCGGATGATATTATTGGAACCCTAGCAAAAAAAGCAGAGAAAAAAGGCTTTACAACTTATATGGTTACGCCTGATAAGGATTTTGCTCAACTAGTTTCTGAAAACATTTTCATGTACAAACCATCAAGACAAGGAAATGGAATTGATATTCTTGGTGTTCCAGAAATTCTTGAGAAATGGGATATCGAAAATGTAGATCAGGTAAGAGATGTTTTAGGCTTGCAAGGTGACAGCGTGGATAACATACCTGGGATACCAGGAATAGGCGCTAAAACTGCAGTCAAACTTTTGAAAGAATATAAAACAGTTGAAGGGATAATTGAAAACTCTGACAAACTGAAGGGGAAACAACAAGAAAATGTTATCAACTTTGCAGAACAAGGATTACTTTCAAAAAAGCTCGCTACAATTAATATAGATTCTCCTGTTGAATTTGATGAAAAAGCAGTAACACTTGATCCTATAAACCGAGAAAAACTCACTGCACTCTTTAAAGAATTAGAGTTTAGAACACTAGCAATACAAGTTTTAGGGGATCCCAAAGAACCAGCAAAACAACAAGATCTTTTTGGCGGATCTAGCTCAGCTGCACAAGCTAAAAAGTCAACTGCAGAAACTGATACTACAAATTATAATGTAGTAGATAATAACATCACTAACACAAAACACAAATACACCTTAGTAGATACTGAAAATGAGATGAAGGCTCTATCCAAAAAACTTTCACAAACTAAGGTATTCAGTTTTGATACAGAGACTACGGGCATAGATGCAAATATTGCAGAACTGGTTGGCCTCGTGTTCTCAGTAGAAAAAACGAAAGCCTATTATGTTCCAATTTCAGAAGACCAAGTGCTGGCAAAAAAACATGCTGCAATTTTTAAAGATGTTTTAGAAAATCCTAAAATTGAAAAGATAGGCCAAAACATCAAATATGATATCCTAATAATGAAATGGTACGATATTGAAATTCAAGGATTGTATCACGATACTATGATAGCGCATTATCTCCTTGAACCGGACCAAAGACACAAGCTTGATTATTTAACTGCCGCATATCTAGATTACAAAATGGTACCCATCGAAGACCTCATAGGGAAACGAGGTAAAAACCAATTGACAATGCGCGATGTGGATATTAACAAGGTTGCGGAATATGCTGGTGAAGATGCAGACCTTACCTTACAGGTGCATAGCGTTCTAGAGAAAAAGATGAAAGAAATTGATGTAGAAAAAATTTATACAACTATAGAAGAACCACTTATTGATGTCCTTGCTGCAATGGAATATGAAGGAGTACGTGTAGATTCAGATTTCTTAAATAATCACTCAAAAACTCTAGGCAAACTTATTGCTGAGAAGGAAAAGCTCATTTACAAGAAAGCTGGAGTAGACTTTAATATTGCTAGTCCTAAGCAAGTAGGAGAAGTCCTTTTTGATAAACTAAAAATTCCTTACCGTTGGAGAAAAACAGCAAGCGGACAGTACTCTACTGATGTGATTAAACTAAACGAACTTGCTCTTAATAATGAAATTGTAAGTGACATCTTAGAATTCAGAAAATACAACAAACTCAAAAACACGTATGTGGATGCATTACCACATATGATAAACCCAAAAACGAATAGAATACATACAAACTACAATCAGGCAAGAGCAGCTACTGGAAGACTCAGTTCAGAAAATCCAAACTTGCAGAACATCCCTATAAAAGATGATGCGGGAAGGGAAATAAGAAAAGCATTTGTTCCTAGAGATAAGGATCACACCTTGGTTGCTGCAGATTATTCACAAATAGAATTACGGCTCATTGCAGAGATAAGCGAAGACCCAGTAATGATGGAAGCATTTCTAAAAGGGAATGACTTTCATACAGCAACTGCTGCAAAAGTGTATGATGTAGATTATGATAAGGTGACAGCAGAACAAAGAAGGAATGCAAAAACTGTCAATTTTAGTATTATTTATGGTGCAGGTTCTACTAATTTATCCAGGCAACTTGGAATAAAAAGAACAGAAGCGACTGAACTTATCGCAAACTACTTCAAGCAATTCGCAGGCTTAAAGAAATATATGACAAGTATAGTAGATTTTGCAAGAGAACATGGTTATGTAGAAACTCTACTTGGACGTAAACGATTTCTCAGAGATATCAATTCCAGGAACGGTCTTGCCAGATCTAATTCTGAGCGCATGGCAATTAATACTCCAATCCAAGGTACTGCAGCAGACATGATAAAACTCGCCATGATAAGGATTCATAAGGTATTTAAGGAGAAAGAGTTTAAATCAAAAATGATTATGCAGGTGCATGATGAACTTGTCTTTGATGTACATAATTCAGAACTAGAAATAATTATTCCTATTATTAAAAAAAATATGCAAGAGGCAATTCCAGAATTAAAAGTTCCTATCCTTGTAGAGGCAGGTACTGGGCAAAATTGGTTAGAAGCACATTAATGGCAAATGGATTTTATTAAAGAAATACATATTGAAGATCTTGCAAAGACTTATGATTGTAAAATCATTAAAAACGGTTCATTGGATCCATTGACTGGCATCAATGAAATTAACAGAGTACGGAGCGGTGATATTTGTTTTGTAGATGCTAAGAAATATTATAAAAAAACTTTAAAATCAAATGCAAGCTGTGTCATTATTCCTGAAGAAGTAGACATTGACCATTCTAAAACTCTTCTTATCCACAGTGATCCGTTTAAAGTATATAATGCAATCGCAATTCTTGAAGGGCAAAAACATTTGACAAAGGAAAACAGAATTTCTGAAACTGCACAAATACATAGTTCTGTTTATCTTGGTAAAAATGTTGAAATAGGTAACAATACAGAAATTGAAGCGCATGTTTACATAGGCAATAATGTTACTATAGGATCAAACGTGAAAATTCAGTCAGGAACAAAGATTGGAACAGACGCATTTTATTTGCACAAATCAAATACAAAAGAATACACTCCTTGGCATTCTTGTGGCCAAGTACATATTGCAGATAACGTACATATTGGTGCTAACTGCACTATCAATCAAGCAGTATCAGATCTAACAAAAATTGGTAAGGGGACACAGATAGATTGCCTTGTACATATTGCTCATGGAGTACAACTAGGAGACAATTGTCTTATTGCTGCTCAAGTGGGTATTTCTGGGAAAACGATCATTGGAAATAATGTCTCTATTTATGGGCAAGTTGGAATTACACAAAATCTAAATATAGGCGACAATGTTATAATTTATGCACAATCAGGTGTAGCGAATGATTTGAAGTCTGATGGAGTATACTTTGGCTCTCCAGCTCTACCTATGCGCGAGAAAATTAAAGAGATAAAAGCTTTACGTAGGTTACAGAAATAAAAAAAGAGCTACAACCCAGGTTGCAACTCGTAATGTCTGTAATTCGTTCTTTTTAAGAGGAGTAATAATACTCCAATTTTGTCTTTATTACTTGCCTAGGCAAGTTCTTTGTTACATCATTAAGACGAGAGAGAATCCAAAAGTCACATGGTAAAACTTTATAATTATATTAATTTTTTAACCATTTGATATTACACCCTGCGCTTGGGTATTGCTTTTCGCTATTAGGCATCCCTTTCAGGACTCCATCAATTGCATTTCTTAAATCTTCCCCATTATTTACTTCATCATTTCCAGGTCTAGACTTATCTAAACGGCCACGGTAGCATAAGGCATTGTTTGCATCAAATACATAAAAGTCAGGTGTGCATGCCGCATCATATTCTCTTGCAACTTTCTGTGTTTCATCATATAAGTACGGAAATGGATACCCTAAATCCTCTGCATGTTTCTTCATATTTTCAGGAGAGTCCGCTGGATAATTCACTACATCATTGGAAGATATTGCTACAAAGGAAACTCCCTTTTCTTCATAGGCATTCGCAATTCTTATTAATTCATCATTTACATGAATTACAAAAGGACAATGATTACAAATAAACATGATAACTGTAGCCTTTTCTCCAGACAATTCTGACAAGGTTTTATTTGTTCCAGAAACAACATCAGGTAAATTAAAATCAGGAGCTATCGTTCCCAGTTCAATCATATTTGATTCTACTAAAGACATAGTTTATACTTTTAAGCCTTTTAATCCAGGCATGACTTATTAATTCCAAAAATAAAATTGGTATACACATCCAACGCTGTCGCTTGTTCAGAACCCACAAACCCAGTAATAAGTTCATTCTTAAATTCCTTTTTAATCATTCGCAAACAATCATTCGCAACGGGTAAAAATGACCAATGCCATTTTTCTTCTTCATATCCATTGGGTCTTTCTGTCCCTTTCTGAGTATACGGCTGACAATATCCATACGTATGTGCATTTGACAACATCCATTCATACACTTTTTTCCCATCCCCTTTTTCGAAGTAAGAATTATCAAACGCATTTATATCTATATCTGTTCCCCAATGATGGCGAGACGAACCAGGCATAGAACTATATTTTAAAATTGCAACTGCTCGGTCTTTTGGGTTATCAAACGATTTAGCAGCATTAATACTTCCTTCAAGTAATGTTGCACCGCTCCATTTTCTTTCCCAAATCCCTTTTTGATAATCAAAATTTCTTGCAGCAGATCTTATTTTTAGCTGGACTCCTTCCTTTGCAGCTGCCGTATGCATTTTTTTAAATGCATCATACGCCTCAACATGCATATACCTATTAGCATTATCAGCATGCAATGGATCAATCTTTACAATCTTATGATGGTTCTCAATAGTAAATTTGCCCATAACAAATGCAAGATCAATATATTCAGGAATTGGATCTGGTGCAGAAATTTGATTGATGGTTTCAGGCAAAACTGTATTTGTTTTAGGTTTTGGTTTTTCTGAAGTACATTGTATATATGTGATTCCCAAAAGGAATAAAAAAATAAGATTATACTTCAAGCTTAGAGTTTTTATTTTTATAAGAAAACAACGATTCTTCTTTGATTAAGTTTACTAGTTTCTCTGGCAGAGCACTCTCCCATCCTTCTTCACCTTTTTGAATCTTTTCAAGAACCTGATACGGAAAGATACCCAAATTTTGCTGTGAATAATTCTCTACCTCCATGATCTGGTCACTATCAATTAGATGTTTATACAAAAAGTGTATACCATCTGGAACCATCATGTTTTTTGCCTTCATTAATGTATTGTCTTCCATTAGAGCCGGATAAACATACACATTGATATTTTTATTAAATAACTCACCAAAGGCAACTAGAATTCTTCCATCCTGATTGTTTTCATATTTGTCTTCAATAATTTCCTTTAATTCGCGAACACCTATGACCAATCCCAATTTCTTAATCTTATAGTCATTTAGATAATTGATTAGATTCTCATGATTCTTACAATCTGAAATGATACATGTCATCCCTAAGGCTCCTAAACATTTTGCTCTACTTAAAAAATCCTCTTCATCAATTGTACCGTCTACTCTCAAGTAGTTGAGTGTCATTTCTGTTACCAGTCTTGCATTCTCTTCTTCTACTTCCTTCTCATTTACAAATTGTTCAAAACTTGATTTAAACACATCCAAAGTTACTCGTGTAGGAGGTTGATAATGCCCGCGAACAACCATTAGATCTTTTTTGTATAAAAATTCTGAAGCATGTTTCCCTCTTCCGTTTTCGTCAAACATGGAAACCTCTGTTAATCCATGCTTTACTAAATACAGACTAAGAAGTCTATTATCAATGTGATCAAAGTCAGGCCCATTCAATCGCATCATATCTACCTCTATCCTATCTCGGACTCCATCCATCAACGACTCAACAAAATCTTCTAAATCATCACAATAGAAAAAACAAGCATAAAGCATATTCACACCCAAAACTCCTATCGCTTCTTGTTGAAGGCGATTATCATTATCCTTCATTTTAGCATGGATCACCAGATCATTAGGTGGCCCTCCAGCCTTTTTCTGGAAACGTATACCTAACCAACCATTCCCTTTGATCGTCTTTGTATAATTAATTGCAGCCACAGTATCTGCAAATACAAAAAAACGTGTATCTGATTTCTTTTGCATTAAGCGCTCTTCCATCAAATTGTACTCATGGTCTAGCATTTTATACAATCTGGATTCACAGACATATCGCTTACTTTCTTCGCCTCCATAAATTGCATCCGAAAAATCCTTATCATAGGCTGACATGGTCTTCGCAATAGTACCTGCAGCGGCACCTACTTGGAAAAAATTTCTTGCAACTTCTTGACCTGCTCCTATCTCTGCAAACGTTCCATAAATCTTTGCATTCAGATTTATTTCTAGCGCTTTTTGTTCCGTTTGTAATATCTGTCTTTTCACGTTATAAATTGAATTGCAAATATAGTGAAATGTTAGATTCTTCAATTCCAAATCAAAGATTGCTTGATGATCTCCTAAATAGAATTCATAAATAGCATTTTCATCCCTATCAAGTACAAGATACTATCATCTATATTTTGTAAACTTGTGTATGTCTTTACGCGACCATACCTTTGACCCAAATCTTGGAAGAAATCAAGACAAAGCGGACGATAGTGCTTTTGCTTATTTAAAAGAATATATAGCTGGAAAAGCCCCCTTTTTACGTGGGCCATATCCTAGTATGTATACAGGTAGACCTTGGACTATACGACAATATGCGGGTTTCTCAACTGCCAAGGACAGCAATACATTTTACAAAAAGAATTTAGCTGGAGGGCAGAAGGGTCTTTCAGTCGCTTTTGATCTCCCTACACATAGAGGATATGATTCAGATCATCCGCGAGTACCAGGTGACGTAGGAATGGCAGGAGTTGCAGTAGATTCTATTGAGGATATGAAAATTTTATTTGAAGATATTCCTTTAGATAAGATCTCTGTTTCGATGACTATGAATGGTGCAGTTATTCCTATTCTAGCTTTCTATATAGCTGCGGCAGAGGAATCTGGTGTGGACAAGGAAAAATTAACTGGGACGATTCAAAATGATATTCTTAAGGAGTTTATGGTGAGAAACACCTACATCTATCCTCCAGAGCAATCCATGAAAATCATTTCTGATATTTTCCAGTATACGGCTGAGCACATGCCAAAATTTAATTCAATAAGTATAAGTGGTTACCACATTCACGAGGCCGGCGCTCCTGCTGACATTGAACTTGCATTCACACTCGCAGATGGATGGGAATACTTGAAGACAGGATTAGGAGCAGGTTTGGATATTGATAGTTTTGCACCTCGTTTTTCATTTTTCTGGGGAATAGGCATGGATTTCTATACGGAGATTGCAAAGATGCGCGCTGGAAGATTTTTATGGGCAAAGATTGTAAATCGTTATGCACCTCAGAATCCCAAATCAATGGCATTAAGAACTCATTGCCAAACATCTGGTTATTCTTTAACTGCTCAGGACATATATAATAACATTTGCAGAACAACCATAGAAGCAATGGCTGCTACACTAGGTGGCACACAGTCCTTACATACAAATTCATTGGACGAAGCTCTTGCTTTGCCTACTGATTATTCTGCAAAGATTGCCAGAGAGACTCAGAAGTTCCTTCAAGAAAAATCTGGTATATGCGATGTAGTCGACATTTTTGGTGGTTCAGATTTCATTGAAGAACGCACAGCAGAACTTATCAATAGTGCATGGAAAGAAATAGAAGAAATTGAAAAGATGGGCGGCATGTCCAAAGCTATAGCACAAGGCTATCCCAAACTTAAAATTGAAGAAGCCGCAGCCATAAAGCAAGCTAGGATAGATAGTGGGATTGAACGTGTAGTAGGTGTAAATATTTTTGAATTGGAAAAAGAACCAGAATTGGATGTTCTACAAATTGACAATAGCAAAGTTAGGAATGAGCAAGTAAATTCCTTGAATGCAATAAAGGCATCTAGAGACACCCAAAAAGTAAATGCCATTTTAGGCAGGATAACGCAGGCAGCAAAAGATGGAAAACAAAATATCCTGGAATTGGCTATAGAAGCTGCTCATGAAAGAGCGACACTTGGAGAGATTTCATTAGCTTTAGAAAACGTTTTTGGGAGATATGTGGCCACAAATAATATGGTAAGTGGCGTTTACTCTAAAGCAATAAAGATGAATGACCAGTTCAAAAAGGCGAGAGAAATGTCAGACATATTTGCAATACAATATGGGCGACGGCCACGCATTCTTGTAGCTAAGCTAGGACAAGATGGACATGATAGAGGCGCAAAGGTCATTGCTACTAGTTTTGCAGATATTGGTTTTGATGTAGATATAGGTCCATTATTCCAGACACCGTCAGAAGTGGTAAAACAAGCAATAGAAAACGATGTCCATCTTCTAGGGATATCCACCCTAGCTGGCGGACATAAAGCACTAGTACCTGAAGTGATCAAACTCCTAATGGAAAATGGAAGGGAAGATATATTGGTTATTGTAGGTGGTGTGGTTCCTCCTCAAGATTACGATACACTGTTTGAGACTGGTGTTGCTGCAATATTTGGCCCTGGTTCCATAATTTCTGAGGCTGCTATTGAGATACTTGATCTGTTTTTAGAAGAGGACGAATAATGGCAAATTTCTACTTGATTCCAGTTCCTATATCTGAGGGTGCAATTGACACCTTACCAGATTCTACAATTTCAACAATTCATTCCATCAAAGTATTTTTTGTTGAGCGTGCACGCACTGCAAGACGATTCCTTGTATCAATAAAACATCCTATTGCAATTGATGATATGCAAATTATTGAACTAGACAAAAACGAACCATCATCTGAGTTACAGAATTTTGCAAAATTAATACGTACTGAAAGTAACATAGGATTTATGTCAGAATCTGGTGTTCCCTGTGTTGCAGACCCTGGAAATATATACGTAAGAAAAGCACATGAACTATCTGTGAAGGTTATTCCTTTAGTAGGACCCTCTTCCATCTTGCTTGCTTTAATGGCATCTGGATTGAATGGACAAAATTTTCATTTTCATGGCTACCTGCCAGTTAAAGAAGATGAATTAAAAAAGAAATTACAAAGGATAAGCACAGAACTCGCCAAGAATAATAAAACACATATTTGCATTGAAACGCCTTATAGAAACAAAAGACTATTTGAAAATCTACTCAAATATTTACCGCAGAAAGCGTTTCTGTCTGTAGCTACTGAAATCAATTCTGACAATGAACGCATTGCTACAAAAGAAATAACACAATGGAAAGCAGAAGGACTCTCCTTAGGAAAAGAAAATACTGTTTTTCTTATAGGTAATTAGTCTTGCTTAAAAACTTTCACCGTCTTGGTTTGATCAAGTCCATTATTAATCCTTAAAAAGTAAAGACCATTTGGTACAAATGAAAGATCTAATTCTTCTCTAAAATCAAATTGATTTTTCTTTAATAACATCTCACCAACAACATTGATCAATTCTAAACTAAATTCAGATGAGGAGTTATAAAAGAAATTTCCTTCAACTTTGACAACAGAATTAAAAGGGTTAGGCAAGACAACAAGCGAATTTTCGTCTATTCTATCTTCATCAGTACTACTCGTAGATTCTAATATATTAATACAATAGTCTTCTACTTCACCTAATTCAAAAGAACCATCATCACATGGACCCCCTGGATTATTAATCCCATATAAAACGCGCATTCTAGAAAGACCGGGTGTAGCTGTTGCGGATACAAGAATTGTCCTTTCTATTTTGCTTTCAACAAAAAATGCATCTACAATAAGCTCATCATTATTAAAGAACCCATCACCATCATAATCTAACCATACTGAAAAATTACCAGCAAACCCATTGTCAGAGATACCTGGATCTAAGGTGATAGAAAACGTTTCTCCAATCTTGATGGACTCTGCATCTGGAACTGCATAGTTCGCATAGCCACCATCTGAACCAGTAGTATTTAAATAATCATTTATCCCAACTTCATTTATAAATATAAAATCTCCTTCAAGATCTTCAGAAACAGCGCAAAAGTCTAGATCTATACATGCGCCGCAGCCTTTTGTAAGTATTAGAACACTCTCGCTAAAGGAAACAGGATCTATTTCACAAATAGTTTGGATTTGAAATTCATACTCTTCACAATCTAGGGCATCAGAAAAAACAAAGGATTGTTCTGAAAGATTAGTCTCTGACCAAGTTGTTTCTCCTAACTCTCTCCAGCGCAAATCATAACTTTCTGCTGCTAAAATACTTTCCCAAGAAAGTAAGATATTATTCTCACTATCGAGTTGAATTTCCAATTCAGGGTTTACACAACATCCATCAGTTTTAAACACAACAATTTCTGTAGTACTTAATAATGAATCACATTGAGTCACTAAGACCATTTCATACTCTTGGCAAGCATCTAAATTATCCAAGGTAAGGACAGCCTGTGGATTTGGAATGTTGTTCCAAATGTTACTCCCTAAAACTCTCCACTTCAATGTATCTGATAATACGTCATTTCCCTGTGACCAAATGATATTTGCAGAATTGCCAGTTACTATTGTTGTCATTAGATTTTGCGCTGGCAGACAGCCTAAAAAGTTGAGGTCAATTTTCCACATTGTAGAATCTTCAGCGATATTGGATGACAGGCCGCCAAAAAAATACAGCTCGTCATCTATAATAAATGAAGACGGTGCCCACTTGCTCCCATTTGGAAGTTCAGGCAAATAATCCCATGTATCTGACTCCGGATTATAACTCATAAAACTTTCACTATCTGGCACATGCTCATGACTTGCATCATCTCCCCCTACTATTAGCCCTAGCCCTTTAAAGTTTAATTGCGATCCAGCTACTCTTCCTTCAGGAGCTCCATCAATTTCAGTCCATTGTTCATTCACTAAATCATATTCTAACCAATTGGGTCTGTGTCCTCCTCCTACATAAAGTTTATCCTCATTGGAAAAAAAGAAAGGATGATGTCTGTCCCCTCCCGGTATATCTTCTTTCTGTGTCCACTCTTGTGATTGCATATCATATTCCCACCAATCATCAACATCCCCAGTATCAGACGAACCTGAACCCATATAAATTTTATCATTGTGCGCAATGAAGGCAGGATGGGATCGTCCTGGACATGGACACGATGGCAGTTGAGTAAATGACTGATCTGTAGGATCAAATTCCCATAAATCATTCAAAGTACCATTGGCACCCCTACCAAATCCATAATAGTATTTTCCATTCCACTCATCACCAATTGCAATTGCACGTCCTTCCCCAGGGAAGTCAGCTATTCTTTTCCAAGTATCATCTGTAGAATCATATTCCCATACTTCATTGGACACAGAATTAGGGCCATCATTTTGATAAGTACCTTCAATAACATAGGCCTTATCACCAATTCCAAATCCGTTAGAATGATGCTTATAAAATGGCGAATCATTCAGCTGCTCCCATGTTTGCCCAACAAGCTGTAAGCATAATAAAAAACTTATAGAGAGCAATAGAATTTGCTTTTTAGAAAAAAAAGATACGTACATTATGCATTTGTTTCAGTGGATAAATATGATTAGTACAATAACACAAAATAGCTAGATTTGCATCAATGTTGTTTATAGGAAGGAGTTAAATTAATCTAAACACTTGTTTACGCGGACGTTTTTTGTTCAAGTATCTTTTTTAGAATAACGATTTGGCCAAAATGATAGTAAACATGTTCGATCATACCTTTTATATTCTTATAATAAGATCCATACTTAGAGCCGCCAAAGGCATCTTCTAAATTCTCTGGAGGAAATGAAGCCAAGACCTCAGAAAAAACAATTGCTTGTTCAAAAATCCCTTTAAGGTAATTATCCCATTCTTCTTGGGTCTTAAATTCTGGATGTGTAAAAGAAAGTTTGTCGCTCCCTTCTAGAGGGCCACCTTGGAGCACTCTCAATTGAAGCGCAACATAATAATTTATATGGTGCACTAAACTTGCTATTGTATTCAGTCCTTCTACTCGTGCGAGCGCATGCTCTAAACTAAGTCCTGCTAATGTGTCTTTGCAGTTTGTTGCAGTCCAGTTTTTCCCAAAATAAATGTCTTGAAAATGGTCAGACAATTGTACAGAGAGGTTCATTTCTTAATAATTTGATTTATGGCAAGAATATAATTTAAACGAAAATAAGTATTCTATGCATCTCAGGTGTGATGTATGCTAAAGTTTCTACTATAGATTCAAGCGCCACCTTTTCTTTGAACCATGGAACCTTGTGAAAGTACGGAGAGATGGAAGGAGAAAGTGCTGTGTGCGGGAAATTTGAACCAGAATTTTTATTTGCCTTTTTTCAGAGACTGAGAGAGAGCGGAATGTGCGACAATTGATGAATACACATGACCAGAAAACCTCAATAGCTTAAATCCCGTGGGAATACGGAGAGAAGATAATACATCCCTACAATGAAATGCCCTCATATGAAAAGAAATACAATAGAGAAATTGTACCTTGCATTGCAATATGAACTACCAGAAATACATTTGGACCAGTACGTAATTGATAAAGGAACCATCTGCTGTGATAAAATGTTAGAAATTAGTGCCAAAGCTGGACTTTAAAAGCACGTTAAATTGCTCATATTAAACGAATTAAAGAATACTTATTTATCAAAATAAGCGTTTTAAGAACCCATGAATAAGTTTATACTCTCCATATCTCTAGCGCTACTTCTTTCATTCCAACTCTCTGCCCAAAAGGGATGGGAGTTAGGAGGATGGTTAGGTGCCAGCTATTACCTAGGTGATTTGAACACAGAATTCAGGCTTAATCGTCCTGGACTAGCAGGAGGCCTTATGGCACGGTACAATTTCAATACGCGAATTTGTAACAGTACTTCTATCAATTATGGTCGCTTGCGTGCAAGAGATGAAGATTCTACAAATAGTGTTGAAAAAATGCGAAATCTCAGTTTTTACACTGACGTTTTTGATTTGACCTCGACAATGGAATTTAATTTTTTCAACTATGTCCATGGTACAGATGAATGGTATACTCCATATGTATTGGGTGGGTTTTCTGTTTTCTCATATAATCCAAAAGCAAAACTCAATGATGAAACTTATAGTCTAAGGGATTTCACAACAGAAGGGCAATTAGATGGAGAAAGCTATGGACTATTCCATGCTGCATTTACAGTAGGAATCGGTATTAAATGGGATATAAATGAAGATTGGAGTTTTAATGTTCATCTGGGTTCACGGAAAGTATTTACTGATTATTTAGATGATGTAAGTACGAGTTATCCTGATCAAAACAATCTAGCATTGACCCAAGGTCCCATTGCCGCACAACTCTCTGATCGTTCTGGAATTGATGGGTTTGCAACGCAAGGAAGACAACGTGGCGATAGTAAAGAAAATGACTCTTATCATTTTATTGGCATCGGTCTGATGCGCTATTTTGGCACTCTAGAGTGTCCTCCAATTTCTAGATTTTAAGGAAGTTTTGCAGTTAAAATTTGACAAAATACATATCAATTTGTCCCTTCCCTTTTGCTTCAATTTTCCCTCTATGGCTTACTTCAAATTTGCCTTTAATTAATTCATGCGTAGTTGCTGAAATATTAATTTGATTGATCTCCCCTTTTGTTTCTAACCTACTAGCAATATTAACAGAATCACCCCATACGTCAAAAGCGAATTTCTTTTTACCAACGACACCAGATATTACTGAGCCCGTGTGTATTCCTATCCTAAGATTCCATTGTTCTTTCGTTTTTGCATTTCTCTTAGCAAGATATTCTTGCATCTCTATTGCAGTTTGAACTGTTCTCTCTGCATGATCATCTCTGTTGTCAAATAGTCCCGCTACAGCAAAATATGCATCGCCAATAGTCTTTATTTTTTCAATACTATACCGCTCTACAATATCATCAAATTCATAAAATATATCATTTAACTCAGACACTAATTTTTCTGGTGTCAAAACGGAAGTTGTATGCGTAAAGCCTTTGAAATCAGTAAACATTATTGTAACGTTCTCATGTACCTTAGATTTGGAAGAGCCCGTTGTCTTAAGTTCATAAATAGATTTTTCTGGAAGTATATTCATTAATAATTCATCCGACTTCTGTCTCTCTATTTCAATTTCTTTTGTTCTTTCTTCTACTTTATTTTCAAGATCCACCTTTATATTTTCTTGCATGAGTTCCTTTTCCTTCATATGATGGATGATTTCCGTATGCTGCAGGTCAGATTTCCTTTTTAATGTGTTGATTTTATTTGCGAGAGCAAAAGAAAAGAAAAGCATTTCTAGGGCATAACCAGTAGGAAGTGCATAATTCACTGTAAAATCATTGCTTGGAATGAGTCCAGCGATTGCAAATAATAAGGTAAACATCCCTAATACAGAAAATACATAAGCAGTAAGATAATACCCAGCAGAAGGAATGTTTTTACGAACACTCTTTATTCCTATTGTCAAAAATACAACCAGCAATACAAAGGTAAATAGAATTGCAATTGGTCCCATTATTTCATAATTAACCACAACGCCAATTGCTAATAAGGCTATCGAATAAAGTAAGAATTTTAAAACTTTGTGCCAGAAAGGCAAATTCACTTTTGTATTTAAAAAATACATTGTAAATACTATCATCAAAGCTGGGTAAATTGTTCCTGAGAATGATTCAATTAAACTTCTGTATTGAGGGAAGGATTCAAAATTAGCTAATGCAGAAACATTGTAGCCAGCATTTGCATTTATATTATATGATATTGCAAGAATTTGCCCAATATAAATTAGATATTCTAAATCTCTGGTAGATAAGTATATAAACAGATTATAGAAAAACAAGATGATAAAAATACCGGCAAAAATTCCCATAATTAATTCATTCCGGTGATTGATTTTATCTTGATAACTTTTGTGTCTAATGTCAAAATCTAATCCGGAAGGAACAAGGGTATGGTCAGTACCTGCAACTAATTTAACTAAATATGTATTTATATCTGAGGCCTTTATTGAAGCAAGGATATGACTCTTATTTGCAAACGGATAATCTCTTTCCTTATAGGGAACAAAAAAGCCAGTTTGTTTTACGGGTACTTCAGGATTAGATATTTCATAGGCTTCAATTCTTTGCCAATTTGCAAAATTAAGCACCCAATGGTCATCAAAATTATGTGAATTGTGCAAACTAAACTTTAACCAATAATGTCCATTTTGCGGATCAAAAACTGTAATTGCAGAATCTCTGTGAATATAATTATCTGCCAGAAATAGTTGATCAACTTCTAAGTGAGTTAAAGACGAGGATTTATCATATACGAAATTAAGAAGGATGTTTTCCAATTCTAGGGTGGTTTGGTCCAGCCTTAGAGTATCCGCTCCACTTATAGTACTTAAGGACGTACAAAGGAAAATTAGAATTTTACAAAATCTCATTAGTGTCTATAAAGAAATATAAAGATACACATTAGACCAGATTTAAAATAAATAAACTGTCTTAAGTAGAACTAAGCTTTTAATATTATATTAGACATATTAATGACCACCAAATATTTAATAACCCTTAATTTAGGCTATGGATACCTTAGGAACCCTATTACCCAAAAGACAATCAAATCTGCTAACTGAAAAAGTTAGAAACTTTAGCAAAAAACAACTAGAAAAAGAAGTAGACAAGCACCCTGAATCTGATTTATCTCATAAGGACTTGCAAGGACTGAAAAAACTTGCAGTCATGAGAGTAAACAAGGGATTGTCTATGTATACATGGGATAAACATAATTTCCATGCAGGAAGTGACGACCAAGATCCTAGTACTTGTTTGTGTTTCTAGATAGTTAAAAATACTTTTTGCATTACTGAAATATGAAAAGGCAAAATCAGGATTCTTCAGAAAAGAATGAATACACTGCCTACCCTTTTCAAGTAATTGAATATCCATCTGGAATAATTCTTCGGAGAGGGATAAGTCAAATATTGCTTGAAGGAGAGGAAGCAATCCCATCGATATTGATGATACTCAATTCAAGTTCTGGTGGAAAAGTTACTAAGCAAGCAATACTTGATTTATTTCCTCCATTCCGGCACAATGCAATTAATTCATTGTTAAATGAATTAATTGATAAGAGATTTCTCATCGATGTAAAGAAATTGGGTCAGTCCGATATTCTTAATGAAACTAACTCTGATGTATTCTATTGGCAATTAGGGAAAACTCCAAATGAAATAAACAAGTTGTTTGCAAAAAAGAAAGTCTTTGTCTTCGGAGAGAACAGACTTAGTACATTATTGAAAACTTCTATCTCTGATAATGGCTTTGTCCATGTAGAAGTTATTCCATATGGCCCTTTAAATTCTTTTACTGAGAATACTCACGAAATTAAAGATCAAACAGAGTACTTAGAAGATTGGAAAAATAAGCTAATAGGTTCTGAGGATATAATTATCATAGGTGCCAGTGAATATGGTGGTCAAATTTTATTACTAGAATTGAATGCGTTTTGCCTAAATCATGGCATGCATTTTATTCCAGTAAATATTGACAATATGAAGGCGCAAGTAGGTCCCTTAGTTATTCCCCATCAAACAGCCTGTCTTCAATGTTTAAGAGCAAGACAAAATGCGCACTTACACAATATTGAATTAGAGAGATATGCAGAAGCTTCTTTTAAGGATGGCCAACAGGTTGCAGGCACACATATTTCAATCATTAGAACTGCCGCAGAAATTACTGCCTTTGAGCTTGCGCGGGCTTATGGGAATATCATTCCTAACTATCATCCATCCTTGATAGAAATAGATTTGCTCAATGCAAACACCTCCAGTAAGCTTGTATTGAAAGTCCCTAGATGCTCCGCCTGTAGCTCTTTGACTCAGAAAACATCTATTTTAACAAAGAAACCTACACCATAATTATTATCTACGACGATTATAAATATAAACGTTTAAGTGATTGTCTTCCATATTTGGTAGATCAAGAAATAGGTGTCATCAGATCCATTTCAGAATTACCAAGACAAGCATACTCTCCTCCCTTTTTCTACTATAAGGCAAATGTTTCTAATACAATTACATTTAATGGCAATGATAATTTGGGTACAACAGCGGGAACTTCATTAAATCGTAATAAAGCAATTGCAAAAGCATTAGGTGAAGGCATTGAGAGATACTGTGCTGGGTCATACAGTATTGATGAATTTATTCATGAGAGTTATAATACATTAAATCAATATGCGTTACACCCTGACATCTTCCAACTATACACAGAACATCAATTTATTTCAAAACATTTTCCTCTAGAAAAATTTACAACAGAAACTAAAACTCATTGGGTAAGAGCTAAGCGAGGCTCAAGTCAGGAAGAAATTCTTGTCCCTGCTGACTTTGTTTATTGTCCTTTCTTACCAAGTAAGCAAGGATCAAATATAGCAGAGTCTATTTCAACAGGCTTGGCAGCTCATTGCAGCTTTGAAGAAGCGGCAATCAATGGCTTCTTGGAAGTTGTTGAAAGAAACAATTTCATCTTCACATGGTTGACTAAAACTAAACCTGTAGCCCTAATGAGGTCCACATT
>CALCMJ010000007.1 GCA_937967615.1 uncultured Saprospiraceae bacterium | reverse complement strand
CCTTAGGATATAATTTGGGCATACCTTCTCTATTGCTATTCGCAACAGAGAAGTCGCGCTATTCAGGGGTTCCGTCTTGCCTGCGGCAAGACCTCGCAAGCGAGCCCTTACTATCCCTTATGCGAGTCCCACCATATTCATTCCACAAGATTTCCGAGTTTTCAATTCGTGCGTTGTAATTAACCACACGAACACGCCACACTCTCTCTCCATTCACAATTCCCAATCCTCCTTTCCTAATTCCAAATTCTTCCTTCCAAATTCATAATTCACAATTCTTCTTTCTTAATTCCTCCTTCCTAATTCATAATTCCTAATTCAAATTCCTCCTTCATAATTCACAATTCCCAATCCTCTTTTCCAAATTCATAATTCCCAATCCTCTTTTCCTATTTCCTAATTCTTCTTTCCTAATTCATAATTCACAATTCTTCTTTCTTAATTCCAAATTCACAATTCTTTCTTCCTAATTTGTATTTCTTCATTCATAATTCTTCATTCACCTAAGTTATATCAGTATTTACCCCTATAGATTAAGCAGTATATTCCCTTAACTTTGTCTTAGCAAACAACCTACTGTGTATTTATTAAATAAATACCAACATGAGAACTTACACATTTCAGAATATCAAAGCGATCTTCCTCGTTTTCTATTGCTTTTCACTTACACCATTTTCATACAGCCAAAAAATTACAATAGGGGATACTGGAGACTATCCAAATCTTGAAGCAGCTGCTGCTGTCATTGAAGCTGGTGATACACTTGAACTTCAGTCGCAAATCTTTTCTGATGGTTCACAATTTCTCTATGACTTAGAAGGAACAGAAAATGCACCCATTGTTATCATTGCAAAAGAAAGACATGAAGCAATTATGCGCGGGGGAACAGAAAGCATCCATCTTGTGCGATGTAAGCATGTGGAGATAAATGGTTTGACCATTGAGAGACAAACAGGGAATGGAATGAACATTGATGATGGTGGAGACTATACGACACCTTCTGAATATATTACTATCAGAAACTGCATGTTTAGAGATATGGAAGCCAGCGGCAATAATGATCTCTTAAAAATGTCTGGAATAGATAATTTTCTCATAGAGAACTGTACGTTTATGAATGGTGGAGATGGAGGAAGCGGAGTTGATTTTGTAGGATGCCATCACGGAGTTGTACAAGACTGTTATTTTGATAATGCAGGAACAAGTGGAATCCAAAATAAAGGAGGAACGCAACATATTCGTATCCAAAGAAATATTTTCAAAAACATGGCACAACGTGCATTGAACTTAGGAGGGAACACAGGGCTGCAATTTTTTAGACCACCTCTGCCAGATCCTATTGTAGATGCATTTGAGGCTGCAGACCTAGAAGTTTTTTCAAATATATTTATTGGGAATTGGGCACCTATTGCTTATGTAGGCGCAGTTAGGGTAAAAGTATACAACAACACGTTTTACAAACCTGAAAATTGGGTCTTTAGAATATTACAAGAAACAACTGAACCTGGATTTCTTGCCTGTGCTGATAATGAATTTAAAAACAACATCGTATACTTAGAAGGTGATTTAACAGAGGTTAACATTGGACCCAATACAGATCCAGGATCTTTCAAATTGAGTAACAACCTCTGGTATAACCAGTCTAGTAATTCTTGGACGCCGGATTTACCCGTTGCTGACATTGAACAAATTATTGAGACTCCTGGTTTTGAAGACGCCAGCCTTGAAAACTTTAGATTAAAAGATACAAGTCCCGCAATTGCAAAGGGTGCAGTATTAGCAGATGTTATTATGGATTTTGATTTGGAAAACTATAGTACTCCACCCTCCATAGGTGCATTTGAAGGTGGAGGAACCATCAGCAGCTTATATGAAAACGAAAGCAAGGAAG
The DNA here is from genome assembly GCA_937967615.1 of uncultured Saprospiraceae bacterium. GTDB lineage: Bacteria > Bacteroidota > Bacteroidia > Chitinophagales > Saprospiraceae > CALCMJ01. Next base: position 18,738 of record CALCMJ010000007.1, on the reverse strand, counting down.
CTATCCATATGTACCCCAATCCTGCAAGCAGATACGCACAGATACAAGTGGAATTAGAAGATGAAGATCTCATTCTGATGGTCTATGATCTTTCAGGAAAACTAATTTTAAATCAAAACCTTTTGACTAAATATATTGACCTGTCTAAATATAATCTGGAGGCAGGGCAATATGTTGTAAAAGCAGTTGGGAATGATGGGAGGACGTTTTCGGGGAAATTATTTTTGTATTAATACCGTACCGATAGATCAAGCATGAGAATTTTATACGATTTAACATATTATTCTTCATAAGTAATGCGAGCATTCCATACAACTGAAGTGTATCTTGACTCTGATTAAAAGAGTTATTTTCCAAATGGTCTGAATTTATTCTAACTTTGGGAGCTATGGAGGATATTAAGCAGGATAAAGAAGCACTCGTGTATTCAAGACCAACCCACGAATGGTCTTATAAAGCTATTTACAAAAGCTTTGTTTTTGAATGTCCTGATACGGCACGCTACAAAGTACCAGACGATATTGAATGGATGACGTTCAGAATTAAAGGGGGCTTGATGAAAAAACTGTATAGGATAGAAGAGCGCTTAACTATGAATTTAAAAAAGGATTACATTTCATTTGTGCAAAATGAGGAAATCCCAAAAGAGAAGAGGCTAAGAGTTATAAAATATATAGAAACGATGCGTAAAAACATTGTTATTAAAAAGGAAGCAGAATTGCTTGAACAAAAACAAATATTCTTGTTTTCCTCTGAATCTATATATCTGCCAAACCATCCAAAAGCTGCAGGTAGAAATAACTCATACAGCTGCTATTATAAATTAGGTGATTTGATGGAATTGAGTGAAGTAGAGCCTGTTAAGCATTAATCGTTTTCGCCTCTTCCATCAGTGTACTAGAGAGTTTTAAGACAATGTAAAAGCCTGCCTTAAGCGCAGCCGTAAAACAAAATCATAAAAGGACTTTCTTTTCAATAATCTTATAATGTAAATATTTACTTATAAATTTGTAGGCACCGTAGCCTCCTTCCCTTTTTGCCATAGCCAAGTTGCACCAGCAAGCCCAACAACAATTATTCCTACAGCAATATATTTAGAAAACGACCAGTCCATACCCATAAATTCATAGGTATCATTTACTCTAAGATCTTCTACGAAAAAGCGAACAATACCGCTGAAAATCATAAATATGAAAAAGAGAACACCTGCAGTCTTAATGCGCTTACGCAAAAACCACAGAATTGCAAATGTGATTGCATATCCAGTTACCTCATAAATTGGAGTAGGAAAAACACCAGGGACTAGATGATTGCAATATTCGCCTACACAGTCTGTCATCTTTTGTCCTCTCTGTAGAACATTGCGTGGGTAGTCATAAACCCAGGCCCAGTCTGGTAGAGCAAACCACGAAGGTTTAGGAGCTGTATTTACAATTCCCCAGTCACCATCACCTGAAAATTGACATCCCATTCTTCCTACAAGCTGACCCATTACTATGGCTGGAGCACATGCGTCCATCGCTTGTTTCCCATTCATCCCTAATTTTCTTACGTACCAATAGCCAGCAATAAAACCCACTATTAGTCCACCATAAACAGTAAGGCCACTTCCTGAAAACAATTGACCTATTGGATCTTTAAGAAAAGCACCCATGTTCTCAAAGATTGAGAAGAGCCTAGCTCCAAAGATTCCTGATATTGCAGTAACTACAGTAATGTCAGATATTTTACTTGACGGGAACACTTTAATCTCTTTTCTTACGTTTAATTCTGGTGATTGCATTCCTTTGTAGTAGTTAAATGCTGCAAGTGCAATACCACCAAGCAAACCAGTCAATATATTACCCTTAAGATTAAAAACTAAGGATGCGGGATTCGCAGTGAAAAGAGAAAAGTTATCCATCACATAAGGAATCTTAAAACATACAAATCCTATGAGTAATCCATTAAAGAGGGATTCTTTTATTACTCCTTCTTTACTATAGATTGAAATAATGTGTTGCGGACTGAATATGCCTTCTTTTTCTTTTCGGCGGAGTTCCTTATAAAGTACAAAGGCACTTGCTAGAAAAGCAAATGCAAGAAATACACCAAAGGTTTTGAAAACTGCTAGCCAGTTCTCAGTTTGAGTCCCAAAGAGGTCGTGAAAGAAGTAAGATAAATCTGGATACATGTACTTATTAAGTTAATTCGGCCATTAATTTAGGCTACATTATACGATATAATTATATTAAAGCGAGCAATCCAAAAAACTAAAAAGAAAACATGATGAAAACTAAGTTGTTTCTCAGTGTAGTGGCTTTCATATTTTGTTCTATTTCACTGCAAGCACAATCCGCCGTTGTTTACGGCGGCATCGCAAAATTAACAAATCAAAACAAACTATTTACCCCAGATGGAGCTGGACATCCAGGCATTCTAATAGGATTGGATGGGATGCTAACTCGAACAGGGTTAAATATAATGGCTGGATTCCAGTATCATAAATTCCATTTTATTGCAAACGACAAGTCTTCATACTTTTCTTTTGATGAAAACATTTCATATGCTAAATTAAGATTTGGGATGCACAGTGGAACCAGAATAAATGAGTTAATGCTTTTTCGAGTTTATGCACTTGGCTCCGCCGGTTTGTTAACAAATCTGCCAACTACAGATCTGGACATTCCACAGAAAAGTTTAAATGATGCGTACTTAGCCGCCGTTGGAGGTGTGTCATTTGCATTTGGTCCTGGAGTCCTGTCTTTGGAATATGAAAAAGGCTTGACAGATGTTGCAAAAAATACTTCTGGGACAAAGAATAATTCTCTGGCACTTACCCTAGGTCTTATATTTTAAATTTGCATCTAGCATCTAGTCTCAAGAGACGTCAATAGCCCATTGTGCTCGCATCAGGCCTCCTAGGATCTGACGAACCAAATATTAAATTATCCTTAATCATCAATGTTTGCGTACTACCCATTGCAGCTCTTGTTTTGATAATGTGCCCCTTTGCAGCTAGTAATCTTTTAGTATCAGCATTCAATACTTTTTCAGTATAGAGAATATCAGGATACCATTGATGATGGATGCGAGGTGCGTGCGTCGCCTCAGCAATATTCATATCATGATCAATTACATTTAAAATGATTTGTAATACGGTCGTTATTATTCTGCTTCCTCCTGGACTACCAGTAATTAAAAAAGGTTTATCATCTTTGAATACCATTGTAGGTGTCATGGAACTTAAAGGACGTTTTCCCGGCTCTACCGCATTGGCATCCCCACCTATTAATCCAAATGCATTTGCTGATCCTGGTTTAGCAGAAAAGTCTCCCATCTCATTATTAAGTAATATACCTGTGCCCTTTGCAACTAAACCAGTTCCAAAACTAAAATTGAGCGTATAGGTATTACTCACAGCATTACCATGTTTATCTACAACAGAGAAGTGAGTAGTCTCCTCACTTTCATAATCTTTTACTTTCCCGGGTTTGATATCGTCAGACGAATTTGCATTGAACGTGCTTATCTTTTTTCTTAATTCCGCTGCATATTTTTTTGAACAAATCCATTTAATAGGAACATCCCAATAATTTGGATCTCCAAGATGCTCACTTCTATCAGCGTAGGCTAGACGCATAGCTTCAGTCATAAGATGAATAGTTTCAGCTGAATTATGTCCAAGAAAACCTAAGGGATATTCTTCTAGAATGTTGAGCATCTGAATAATATGAACACCTCCAGAACTAGGTGGTGGCATAGAATAAATGTCATAACCTCGATATGTTCCTTTGACTAAATCTACTTCTTCTGATTTATATTCTTTTAGATCAGATGTACTTAAAATACCACCATTTGACTGAATGTCATTAGAAATTCTGCGAGCAAGTTCGCCTTCATAAAATCCTTTCGCCCCTTGTTTCGCAATTTGCTCTAAACTCCATGCTAGGTCTGCTTGCTTAAGTATTTCACCGGCTTTATAAAAACTACCATCAGCTTTGTAAAATATCTTTTTCGTCTCTGAACAGCTAGATAATCTTTCTTGATACCGCTCTAATAAACTAGCAAGATCATGGCTTATAGGAAAGCCTTCTCTAGCAAGTGTAATTGCCGGAGCAATGACTTGGTCTATAGACATGGTCCCATATTGTTCAAGTGCATAACAAAGTCCTGCCACTGTCCCTGGCACTCCAATTGAATGATAACTTGAATTGAATTTTTTATTGTCTACCATTCCTTTTTTATCCAGATACATATCCTTGCTCGCTTTTCCAGGGGCAATTTCACGATAATTTATAGCTGTCGTCTTTTTCCTATCTCCATCGTGAACTAGCATAAATCCGCCACCACCTAGATTTCCCGCTCGTGGTAAGACCACTGCCAGACTAAATCCAATAGCTACCGCAGCATCAATGGCATTTCCTCCTGCTTTAAGAATTGCATTGCCCACCTTGCTCGCCTCATAGTGTTGCGTTGCGACCATTCCATTTTCTGCAATTTGTGGATGGTGAATAGATTCTACCGCATAAATAGGCTCTTGGGAAAAAAGATGAATAAAAGAACAAATACAGAGTAGAGAAAACAAAAGATATCTTAACATGATTCAGTTATTTGAAGATTGAAATTTTGATTAAATTACTAATAGTTAAGAATATTATCATTAATGTTTAACCAATGTACGTATTGTAATTCTCTTCATAAGGCTATAGATGGTCAAAATTTCTGTAGTAATAAAGGAGATAAAATGAACGAAGTAAGCACAAATGCATACTACTTTAAGTCCAATAATCTGAGTTCGGGCGCTCATGTTTCTCGACTTTCAATAAGAACACTTTCTGACGGCTTTCAAAAACATGTCTTGGATAACAAGGAATATATTCTAGATAAAAGTAGATATTTGATTATTAACGAAGGAGAAGAATTTGCAAGCAATTTGCAATCAAACAAACCCATCGAAGGATTATTGATAGCATTCAATAGAGGGGATTATAATTCTTTCGTAAAAAACTTTCACCAAAGTTCAATAAACTTATTGGATGATCCCTTTGACGTAGTATCTTCAGAAATTTCATTTCAGGTACAAGACTTTGAAATGAATATGCGAATGCAAACATATTTTCAAAGTCTAAAAGAAGAGATACTGTATAAGGACAAACAAACTCTTTACTGTGAAGAATTATTCAATAAGATTCTGATAGAAATTTATTTGCAACAAAATGTATTGAAGAAAGAAATATTGGAATTGGAAGCAGAAAAAGTTTCTACAAAAAAAGAAATATTTAGAAGAATAGAATTATGCAGAAATTTTATTGATAATCATATTTCAGAAAACATAAGCCTTAAAGAATTAAGCCTTATTTCTACCATGTCTCCTTTTCACCTTCAAAGATGTTTTAGTGCGTTTTATAAAAAATCTCCTCATCAATATTTAGTACAAAGAAGATTAGAAAAGGCAAAGTTCATGTTGAAGGATACTAGAAAGACAGTAAGAGAGATTGCTAAAGAAATTGGATTAAATAACCAAAGTTCGTTTGGGCGATTATTTAAAAAGAAATTTAATTTTACTCCAATTGCATACAGAAAGGAGATAAATTATTGAGATGAATAATATTTATAGTTTCATGACTCTTTTTTTATTTCCACTCATTACTTTTGGACAAAACTATACGCCAGGAACTTCTTACTTTTCTGAAAATGAATACGTAGAATACATCCATGGAAATTTACCAATTATCTTGTCTGCACCGCATGGTGGAGAAAAAAAACCTACTGCAATTCCAGATAGAGATTGTACAGGATGTGTATATGTAAATGATACGAATACACAGGAATTAGCAAAAGAAGTTGCTGCTAAGATATTTGAGCATACAGGCTGTTATCCATATAGTATTATAAACAGATTGCACCGTACAAAACTAGATGCAAATAGAGCAATCATTGAAGCAGCGGATGGAAATTTAGATGCGGAAGATGCTTGGAAATTTTACCATGCACACATTGATTCCTCAAGAAAATATGTAATGCAAGATTTCGGAAGAGGAATCTTTTTTGACCTCCATGGACATGGACACGAAATTCAGAGACTGGAATTAGGCTACCTTTTAAGTCGCGCGAACTTGCAAGAAGAAGAAGGGAGTTTAAATGAAGAGGATTTGGTATCAAAATCAAGTATCAAAAGCCTGGTAGAAAATAACCTTCAAGGCTTGGATCATGAAGAATTAATCAGAGGAGAATATGCATTTGGTAGTGTAACAGAAGAAAAGAATTATGCTGCAGTCCCCTCTGAGAATGATCCATTTCCGTTAAGTGGAGAAGCCTACTTTACAGGTGGTTATAATACGCTTCAATATGGCTCAAGAAATCAAGGAACTATTGATGCAATTCAAATAGAATGTAATCAAGATGTTCGCTTTGTTGATTCCGTAAGAAAACGTTTTGCAGATAGTTTGGCAATTGCAATTATCGAATTCATGGAACTGCATTATTTCAATGACTTTAATGAGAATGCATGTTTTGTGAGTGCGGTAAACACTACAGAAACAGGGATAGCAATTTATCCCAATCCAGTCACGAATTATATAAACATAGAGTTAGAGATATCGGGTGTTGAATTCAAGCTGTTTAGCCCTATTGGTCAAGAGATTCGTCACCAAAAATTATCCACTGGTCTAAATAGACTTAATTTTCACGAGATTCCTTCGGGAATTTATCAAATTCAAATGCTCAAGGAAAAGCAATTTCTAGGGAGTAAAATTATTTTGTTGGTTAATTAGCAAGATTAGCACAAAAGATTTATTATTTTAAAAGGAAATTGAGAGGTAAAATTATTGCTATATGATTAATATCCTTCAAGTTGGAATAGGCCCTCTTGGTAAAAAGACTTACCAGTATATAACGGAGAAAATGTCTATGCGAACTGTTGCTGCGTTAGATATTAATCCTGCACTAATAGGCAAAGATCTAGGAGAGATTGTGAATCAGATACCTTCAGGTATAAAAGTCTTTGATGGCATTTCAAATGTTCCTGATTTGGACAAAGTAGATGTTGCTGTCCTGACCACTTCCTCAAGCATGAAAGCCATTTATCCCCAAGTAGAACAATTGTTAAATTATGGACTCCCTGTTGTTTCCACATGTGAAGAATTAACCTATCCATGGGATGCAGATAGAGAAATCGCAAGTGCACTTGACAAAAAAGCAAAGGAAATGAATGTTGCGGTTGTCTCAACTGGTGTAAATCCTGGTTTCTTAATGGATACCCTGCCATCGCTCTTAACAGGTGTTTGCAAATCTGTTGAACACATTGAAGTTAAGCGAATCCAAGACGCACAAACAAGAAGAGTTCCTTTTCAGAAAAAAATAGGTGCAGGTCTTACGATTGAAGAATTTGAAAAGAATGTAGAAAACAAAACATTACGCCATGTAGGCCTTACAGAATCCATGCAATTTATTGCAAATGCAATTAATTGGAAACTGGATCAAACTGAAGATGTCATATCGCCTATTGTTGCAGAAGATAATATAACGACGGATGCTATGTCAATAGCAAAAGGGGAAGCAATGGGTGTCAGACAAATAGGCAAGGCACTTGTTAATGGTGAAGAGAAAATAAAATTGATTTTTGAAGCTGCTGTAGGAACGGGAGTTTCATATGATGAAATAAAAATTACTGGACAACCCAATATCCATTCAAGGATAGAGGGGGGTGTGCATGGAGACATAGCCACTTGTTCTATTTTACTGAATGCGATACCCAATGTTCTTAAAGCAAGTCCAGGCTTAAAAACTATGGGCGATATTTCATTGGTTTCTTTTACACCATAATGATGGTTAATTTTTTTATTAAAAAACAACACGTATGAAAAAATTTATTACAATGTCAATTGCATTGGCATTCTGTCTCATTGGCAGTTTGTCCGCGCAAAAAACAATTACAGGTAAGGTCATGGACAGATCTGGCGAAGGAGTAATTGGTGCAAACATCCTTGAGCAAGGAACAACAAACGGCACTATTACAGATATCGATGGTAGTTATATTATAACAGTACAAAACGAGTCCTCAGTTTTAGAAATTTCTTACATCGGACTAAAAGCGATTGAAGAAACTGTAGGTGCGCGTTCTGTTGTAGACATATTAATGTCTGATGACACAGAGCTTCTAGATGAAGTCGTCGTGAGTGCTTTAGGATTTAAGCAAAAAAGAGATGAGATGGGCTCAACAGCCTCAAAAATTTCTGCAGTACAAGCCTTAAGATCTGGAGAGCCACAAGTACTTAACTCTTTAGCTGGTAAGGCGTCCAGCGTTGAAATCTTAGCAACAAATGGAGATCCTGGTGCAGGTACGAATTTTAGAATTAGAGGAGCAAATACCATTTTAGGATCCAGTGCACCACTCATTATCTTAGATGGTGTCCCTATGAATAATACTACCTATTATGGTGGGTCAGCTAGCCTTACAGGAACACGATCTGGTGGCGTTTCTAACCAATCTAGATTGAATGATTTAAATCCAAATGATATAGAATCTATTCAAGTTTTGAAGGGAGCATCAGCCGCAGCACTATGGGGATCCAGAGCAGCAAATGGAGTACTTGTTATAACAACTAAAGATGGTAAAGCAGGAAAGCCAAAAATTAGTTTTAACTCTATGCTTTCTTTTGACCAGATTTCTGAACGCTTACCTATGCAAAGCACATTTGGAAAAGGAAGAGACGGTGTCTATGATGAAAGATCAAGTAGGGCTGAATCATGGGGAGATAGAATCGCTGACCGTCCTGGAGGGGAAGATGATGTAGACAAATCAGGCGGATACTTTGAAGCTGATAATGGAAATCTATATTATCCATTAGCAGATAGAAATACAAAAAATTCTACTGCAACCTTTGTTGATGAAAATTTTGATGCTGTATTTCAAACAGGAAAGACTATACAAAATGATATCTCTATAAGCGGAGGAACGGATAGATCTATGTTCTTTTTTAGTATGGGACATTTAGATCAAGCTGGGATAGTAAGGGAGAGTGCATACAAACGAACAAATCTAAGATTAAACAACAAGATGATCTTTAACGATTGGATGACAATGTCCACAAAGGCAGGGTTTACTAAAAGTTTTGGAAACAGAATTCAGCAAAGCTCAAACACGTCTGGTCTCTTATTAGGTCTTTTGAGAAATGCACCTGATTTTGATATTCGAGATTATAAAGGAACCTATGTTGATGGTGATGGAGTATCTACATTAAGCTCTCATAGAACATACAGAAATATGATTGGCGCAAGTATTAATCCTGGATATACAAATCCACTTTGGGCGATATTTGAGCAAAAAAACACAACAGATGTAAATCGATTCTTAATGTCTTCACAAATGGACATCACAGCAAATAACTGGTTGACTTTTGTATTGAGAGGAGGAGTAGATACATATACGGATAGAAGAGCAACATTCTTCCCAGTAGGATCAGCAGATGGGGATACTAGAAATGGTGCCTTTGGTGAAGATATTATTGGAGAGCTTGAAGTAAATTTTGATGCCATTGGGAAAGCACGTTTTTCTATTAACAATGACATTGGACTTAATACAACTTTAGGGTGGAATATAAATAACAGAAATAGAAATGTAAACAACGCTTTATTGCAAGGGTTTTTAGTGAGATCTACCAAGTTAACTACAGACCTAAATACAGCGGCAGAAGCTTCTTCAATAAATAATTTTAAACGAACAGTAAGATCTAACAGACTCTATGGCATGTTAGCCTTTGATTTATACGACCAGATATTTATAAACGCTTCTGGGACGGTTGAAGCAGTTTCTACAGTACCAGAGAACTTCTTTTATCCGGCATTTGATGTTGCATGGCAGTTTACAAAGAATACAGCTTTTGATAATAGCCCGCTTTCTTTTGGAAAGTTACGTTTTGCATGGGGACAGGTAGGTATTCAGCCAGGAGCATATCGTACTGCAAATTTGCCTGAAGGTGGATTTGGATACTCGACATATTCTGATGGCGTTTCAGTAAATCAGTTTGGCGGAGGTTTCAGAGTGGATAACAATGGAAATGATCCTAACCTTACTCCAGAAGTAAAAACGGAATTAGAAATAGGTACTGACCTCAGATTTTTTAATGATAGATTAGGCTTAGGGATGACTTATTATACGAATGAAATAGTTGACATGTTACTCAGTATTGCGGTTGCGCCATCTTCAGGATTTCAAACGCTATATACAAATGCAGCGACCATGGAAAATACGGGTTTTGAAATGGATATGACTTATGATGTTTTAAATCAAGGAGACTTTGGATTTGATGTGTATGGAAATTTCAGTAGGAATAGAAATTTAGTTACAGATCTTAAAGGGACAGAAACACAAGATATTGGTGCAGGACAATCTGTGAGTAGTCGTGCTATTGTAGATTATCCACTGGGTGTTCTTTATGGAACTGGAGCTCAAAAGAATGAGGATGGTTCTTATATACTTAATGAAAATGGTTTCCCAATTATTACAACATCTGAACAAGTGATTGGAGATCCTAATCCAGATTGGAGAGCAGGTCTTGGCTTTACTGCTAGCTGGAAGAAACTAAGTGTGAGTGCACTTTTTGATCACCAACAGGGAGGAGACTTTTCTTACAGAACTTTATTCGTTCTTGGAAGATTTGGAACTACTGCAGAAACTGCTATTGAAACAACCCTAACACAAGATATTGTGAACTATGATGGAGATGTTTTTTCAGCAGGAGAAACGGTTAGAGGAAATATTTTTGACTATGGAGGCGGACCAGTTTTAAGAGATGAATCTTGGTATAGAACTGGACCAGGCGGAGGTTTTGGTGATGGTAAGATATATGAGTTCGCTATTAAAGATGCTACAAATACAAGGCTTCGAGAAATGTCTATCAACTATACAATTGATGGGGCAGGCTTTAAAAATAAAACAAAGCTAGGTAGCATTACTCTAGGTGTTACTGGAAGAAACTGGTTTGTTTGGGATGACATTGAAGGAATTGATCCAGCAACAAATCAATTTGGAGTTGGAAATTCAAGAGGTTTAGATTATTTCACAAACCCTTCCACCAAATCTATTTTGTTTACACTTAAAGTAAATTATTAATCTATTAAATATATTCAAGATGAAAAAAAGAAATTTAATATATACGATGGCGCTTTCTATGTCATTCCTTCTATTCTCTTGTCAGGGTTTAGTAGATGACATTAATGAAGACCCTAATAGCATCTCCTCACTTGACATACCGCCTGTTCTTTATTTAACGGGAGCACAATTATCAAATGTTTCATTTCAGTTAGGACACCTAAGTCGAATCTCTGCTTTGTATTCAGGACAGTTATTTGGTTTTGCATCTGTTTATGGAGATATTTATAGATATAATATTTCCACGGCAGAATCCAATTCTTCATGGAATAAAATTTATGTAGGTGTAAGGACAAATACAAAGTTTATTCAGGAAAACTCCCCGGGAGACAATTTATTAGTAGGAATTTCTAAAGTTATTGAAGCACACGCATTAGGCTCAGCTGCTTCGGTTTTTGGTGATGTGCCTTCTTCTCAAAGTAATAGTATTGATACGGAAGATCCTGCATTTGACAATCAGTTGTCTGTGTTATCTGATGTGCAGAAATTGTTAGATGAAGCAATATCTTCATTGCAATCTGCAAATTCAAGACCTATGGCTGAAGACATTCATTTTAATGGAGATAAAGACAAATGGATGGCTACTGCATATACTTTGAAAGCAAGGTATTATACTATAACTAGAGATTATGGGAATGCATATTCTGCTGCCACAAATGGTATCATGGATGCTGCAGACTCATTTGAATTTGTTCCTAGAGGTACAGAAGCTTCTACAGATGATAAGAACCAATTCAATACCACATTAAGTGGTGCAAGAGGTGGGGATATAGGATCAGGAGAAAGTTATCTTACACAATTACTGGATCCAGCAAATGCAGCTTATAGAGGAAATTCTAAAACAGACGAAACGGCAAGATCTGCATACAGTTATGTGGTAGAAACAGATGGCGAGTCAAACTTTGGAATCATTGCTCCTTTTGAGCCTAATAATCTAGCCTCTTATGAGGAGAATATTTTGACTTTGGCTGAAGCTGGCGCAAGAACACAAGGATTTTCAACTGGCTTAGGCCATTTAAATGATTATCGTGCTTGGTTAAGCGGTGGAGGCAAGATTAATTCAAATTTTGATACGCTTGCTTATAGTTATACTGCATATGAAGATGCTGATTTTATGGGAGGAGGAATGGAAAATTCAGATAACATAGAAATGACACGCGCATTATTAAGAGAGATTATTGAAGAACGTTATGTTTCAGGGTTCTTAAGCTGGATGCCTTTTGATGATCATAGAAGATTAAGAAAGTCAGACCAAGACTTAGTGGTCCCTTTCCCTTTAAATGATTCAACTGCGTCAGGTCATGTGGGACGTTTACCTTATCCTACGGATGAGCTAAATTCAAATGCGAATGCACCTGGAGCAGATCCTGGAATATTTACAAGTACCGCAGTGAATCAGTAATAGATTTTAAAAATATTATAATATTTTCATACGGCTGATGCAACCCATTTTTTCGGGGTTGCATCAGTATTTTTGCCTTATTGGTAAATTTTCCTAGCTTAGTAATGATAACTTTCCTTTGTTGAACTTTTTAGTTCAAATATACTTCTGTAAAAAAAAATCTATGCCTGAAAAAAACGTCAAAGAATATTGGAAGAGGAATCTCCGGTATCTTCTGATCCTACTCAGTGTATGGTTTCTCGTTTCCTATGGCTGTGGAATTCTATTTGCAGAATCTCTGAATACAATAAAAATTGGAGGATTTCCTCTCGGGTTTTGGTTTGCACAACAAGGTTCTATATATGTTTTTGTGATTCTTATTTTCGTTTATGTCAGATTGATGAATTCACTTGATAAGGAGTTTGATGTAGATGAAAAATAAATTCGAAAATAAACTTCAAAGTTAATTATGGGTATTCAGACATGGACATTTATTATAGTAGGAATCACCTTTGCTTTATATATAGGGATTGCAATCTGGGCCCGTGCAGGTTCCACTAAAGAATTTTATGTGGCTGGCGGAGGCGTATCGCCTTTGGCGAATGGTATGGCGACTGCAGCTGACTGGATGTCCGCAGCTTCTTATCTATCCATGGCAGGGCTCATTTCATTTATGGGATATTCTGGTGCACAATATTTAATGGGATGGACAGGTGGCTATGTCTTACTCGCATTGTTGTTAGCACCCTATCTCAGGAAGTTTGGAAAATTTACCGTTCCTGATTTTATAGGAGAAAGATACTATTCAAACTTTGCTAGAGTTGTTGCCTTGCTTTGCGCAATTTTAGTTTCATTTACATACGTTGTAGGTCAGATGAAGGGAGTGGGTGTTGCTTTTGCTCGATTTCTAGAAGTACCATACGCAACAGGAATTTTTATAGGTATTGCAATTGTTTTTTTCTACGCAGTCTTAGGAGGCATGAAAGGAATTACCTATACACAAGTCGCTCAATATTGTGTTTTAATCTTTGCCTTTACCGTTCCTGCAATTTTTATTTCGTTGCAAATGGTGGGAAATCCGATACCACAAATAGGCTTTGGAAGTACAATGTCAGATGGTACTTACCTCTTAGATAAACTGAATCAGCTGAGTGTAGATCTTGGGTTTTCTGAATACACATCCATGGGGATGAATGATAGAGTCAATGTGTTTTTTATAACAGCTTCATTGATGTTAGGAACAGCAGGACTCCCACATGTGATAGTTCGTTTTTTTACAGTGCCAAGGGTAAGAGATGCAAGAAAGTCTGCCGGGTATGCCTTATTGTTTATTGCCATACTTTATACGACCGCACCTGCAGTTGCAACATTTGCTAGAACAAACTTAATTGAGACAGTCAGCAATCAGCCATACGCAGAAATGCCAGCGTGGTTTAAAAAATGGGAAGACTCAAAACTCATAACGTTTGAAGATAAAAATAATGACAAGCGCATTCAATATGTTGCGGATGAGAGTGCCAATGAATTGATCATTGACAGAGATATCATTGTACTTGCAAGTCCTGAGATCGCAAATTTACCAGCATGGGTTATTGCTCTTGTAATTGCAGGAGGATTAGCTGCTGCATTATCCACTGCTGCTGGTTTATTATTAGTTATTGCAACTTCTATTTCTCACGATCTTCTAAAGAAAAATCTCATGCCCAATATTTCTGAGAAGGGAGAATTATTAGCAGCAAGGATTGCGATTGCAGTGGCAGTTGTAGGCGCAGGGCTAGGAGGATTAAATCCGCCAGGGTTTGTAGCACAGGTTGTCGCACTAGCGTTTGGATTAGCAGCATCTTCCTTTTTCCCAGCTATCTTGCTAGGAATATTCGATAAACGCATGAACAAAGAAGGCGCAATATCAGGAATGATTTGCGGTATCTTATTTACAGCTATTTATATCTGGTACTTCAAACCGCAACTCGGCGGACCTGGTACACCTGATGGATATTGGTTTGGAATTAAACCAGAAGGAATAGGTGCCTTAGGTATGATGATCAATCTTGTTATATCACTCGTGGTGAGTAGGTTGACACCTCCACCTCCTAAAGAAATTCAAGAACTTGTTGAAGATATCAGGATTCCTAGAGGGGCAGCTTCTCCTGGTGCTGCACATTAGATATTAATTTAAATAGAGTAGCGACTTACATCATGCTTCACCTTAATTTTTATTATTTTGGTTAACTCTCAAAGTTGATGCAGATTTAAGTGAACAATAAGAAAATACAATTATGACTACTCAAATTAAAGATCTAGAGCATTACAAAACCATGTACGATGAAAGTGTCAAAGATCCAGAAGGATTCTGGAAAAAGGAAGCGGAGACATTTACTTGGTTTAAACCATTTGATAAGGTATGCGAATGGGATTTTCAAGGCCCAAATATAAAGTGGTTTTTAAACGGGAAAACGAATATTAGCTATAACTGCTTAGATAGACATCTTGCTACTAGAGCAGATCAGACAGCGATCATATGGGAGCCTAATGACCCAAGCTTTCCAGCTAGGCACATTTCATACAAAGAATTACATGAAGAAGTTTGTAAGTGTGCAAATGGATTAAAGTTTATAGGTGTAGAAAAAGGAGATAGAGTTGTATTCTATATGCCTATGGTTGCAGAACTCGCTATTGGGGTATTAGCATGTGCGCGTATAGGGGCTATTCATTCGGTGGTATTTGCTGGTTTTTCTGCACAAGCTTTAGCAGACAGAGTAGATGATGCTTCTGCGAAAGTGATCATTTGTTCAGATTATAATAGAAGAGGCGCAAAAAACATATCTGTAAAAACTGTCGTGGATGACGCTATGGATAAAAGTTGCAACAGCGTTGAAAAAGTCATAGTCCAAAAAAATACGGGTGGCCACGTTGACTGGTCTGACGATACTGATATATGGTGGCATGATTTAGTAGAAGAGCAATCTGCAGAATGTGAAGCAGAGGAAATGGACAGTGAAGACATGTTGTTTATCCTGTATACTTCTGGCTCCACCGGAAAACCTAAGGGTGTTGTGCACACGATTGGAGGTTATATGACCTACACCTGTTTTAGTTTTAAAAATGTATTCCAATATAAGGAAGGAGATATCTACTGGTGTACAGCAGATATTGGATGGATCACTGGGCATTCTTATATCGTTTATGGTCCCCTCTTAGCAGGTGCAACAACGATGATGTTTGAAGGTGTTCCTACGTTCCCAGATGCCGGAAGATTCTGGTCCATCTGTGAAAAGCATAAAGTGAATCAGTTTTACACAGCACCAACTGCCATCAGAGCGCTTATGGCAAAAGGGGATGACTGGCCTGCTAAATACGATCTATCTTCGATAAAGGTTTTAGGATCTGTTGGTGAACCCATAAACGAAGAAGCATGGCACTGGTACGACAAACACATAGGTAAAGGGAATGCTCCTATTATAGATACATGGTGGCAAACAGAAACAGGAGGAATAATGATAACACCTCTTCCTGGTATCACAGATACTAAACCCACTTATGCCTCCTATCCAATGCCAGGCATTCAACCAGTGCTTGTAGACTCTGATGGAAATGTTTTAGAGGGAAATGATATTGAAGGACTATTGTGTATAAAATATCCATGGCCATCCATGATCAGAACCACATATGGAGATCATGAACGATGCAAGAATGTTTATTTTTCTGCATTCAAGGATATGTACTTTACTGGTGATGGAGCAAGAAAAGATAACGAGGGAAGAATTAGAGTTATCGGTAGAGTGGATGATGTCATTAATGTCTCAGGGCATAGAATGGGAACTGCTGAGGTAGAGAATGCAATAAATGAACATCCTAATGTTGTGGAGTCAGCCGTCGTAGGGTATCCGCATGATATTAAAGGACAGGGAATTTATGCCTATGTTATAACTCAAAACAAAGATCTAGATGACACATTCAAAAAAGAAATATTGGACGTTGTTCGTAGAGAAATAGGTCCAATTGCCAAACCAGATAAAATTCAATTTGTAAGTGGTCTACCTAAAACCAGATCAGGAAAGATCATGAGAAGAATTCTAAGGAAGATAGCGAGTAAGGATGCAGAGAATTTAGGAGATATATCGACATTATTAAATCCAGACTGTGTTGAAGACCTTAAAGCGGGTGCATTGGTTTAATGATACAGTCTATTTATTAATTTTAATACCTGATAAGATGAGACAATGTCTTAGCGTTTTGTTCTTAATAGCATGTAGCTATTGTTTTGGTCAGAATATTGATCAAAGTTTCCTCAATAATTTTGAATGGCGCAATATTGGTCCTGCAAACCAGGGGGGTAGAATAACGGATATAGAAGCAAATCGAAATGATTTTACAAAAGCATATATCGCAGTAGCATCAGGTGGCGTTTGGAAAACAGAAAATGCAGGAACAACATGGGAACCGGTCTTTGATGATTACGAGACAGCATCCATTGGAGACATTGCATTAGATGAAAATAATGATGATGTTATTTGGGTAGGTACCGGAGAAGCAAATAATAGAAACAGTGTGTCATGGGGAAATGGCATGTATAGATCAGGAGATGGAGGGAAGAGTTTTGAAAGTAAGGGATTAGAATCTACCCACCAAATTGCAAGAGTGCTTGTCCACCCAAAAGATTCAGATGATGTATGTGCGTGTGCAGTAGGTCACCTCTGGGGATATTCAGGAGAACGTGGTTTATTTCAAACGAAAAGTGGAGGAGATAGCTGGAACAAATTAACAAATGGTTTGCCAAATGATGGTAAGACGGGATGTACAGATATTGTCAGAGATAGAACAAACCCAAATATACTTTATGCTGCTTTCTATCATAGATTGAGACAGCCTTGGCATTTTCATAGCGGTGGGGAAAAAGGAGGAATTTACAAATCTACGGATAATGGAAAATCCTGGAAACAACTTTCAATGGGACTGCCTAAAGAAACAGGAAGAATAGGCCTTGCTATCTACGATAAGAATCCAAATATTCTTATGGCAATTATAGAAGCAGAAAAAACAGATACACTTGCTAAACCTGGTTCTGGTATTTATCGTTCTGAGGACGGTGGGGAAAACTGGACCTATGTAAACACCTACAACAACCGACCTTTTTATTATAGCCAAATCCGAATCAATCCTAACAATGATCAGAAAGTGTACGTCCTTACAACACGGTTTATGGTTTCAACAGATGGTGGAAAGACGTTTGAAAATGGTAGCAAGGACCAGGAAGTTCATGGTGATTTTCATGCCTTGTATAATGACCCAAATTATGAAGGCAGATTTTATTTAGGCGCGGACAAAGGGCTTTCTTTAACCCATGACAACGGGAAACATTTTACACTTATAGATAATCTTCCTATTGCTCAGTTTTATAGGATAAATTATGACATGCGTGATCCGTATTATATCTACGGAGGATTACAAGATAATGGCTCATATGCAACTGCAAGTTTTTCAAGAGATGCAAGAGGTATACTGAGTGATGCAAATTGGAAAATGCATTGGGGAGATGGCCAAGATGCTGCTGCGAATCCAAATGATCATACGGATATGTACACTTCTATGGAAAATGGATCCTACTTTAAATATAATCCAGATACAAGGAGAATTAAAAGGATAAGTCCCAATGCATTTAATACAATAAATTTTTGGGATTATTTTGATAAGAACGACCAGGACAGATCGTCATCCTCAAGATTTAATTGGTCCGCACCCTTGGTGATGTCTAGTCACAATCCAGAGCATATTTATGTTGCGGGGAATCATTTATATAAATCTACAGACAAAGGGATGTCTTGGAAAATAATCAGTCCTGATCTCAGTACTAACGATGCGCAAAAAAGGATTCAAGGAAAGAGCGGTGGCATCACTCCTGACAATACAGGTGCAGAAACACATTGTGCAATCACTTGTGTTTCGCCATCCACAATATCTACTTCATTGATATGGGTAGGAACAGATGATGGTAATATTCAACTGACAAAAAATGGGGGAAAAACTTGGGATAATGTAGGAGTGAATTTGAGGGGAGTGCCAATACACTCTTGGATCAGCAGACTAGAAGCATCAAAATTTGTTGATGGTAGGGCTTACGTAAGTTATGACGGACATAGGAGTGATGATTTTGCTACATACATTTTTGTGACGGATGATTATGGAAAGACATGGAAAAAAATTACAAACGGAATTTCTGATGGAG
>CALCMJ010000006.1 GCA_937967615.1 uncultured Saprospiraceae bacterium | reverse complement strand
GCACCTAATTTATTGAGCCTAGAAAGTTGTGCGAGCTGAACATATGTCAATGCTAATTCTTTATAATGGGGAAGGTTTTCAGATTCTATGGTATGAATGTTTTTTTCAATTACTTCTAAAGCAAGATCATAAGACTCTTGTCTTACGTAACAAAGAGCGAGTTGGCTCCTGACATGCGCGAGGAGGGCATCTCGTTCGCCATTATTTTTTATTAAATATTCGCTAGCCAAGAGAAATTTATCAACAGCATTTTGGTCTTCCCTTTCGCATAATGAATCTGCCAATGCAACAATAGCTTGCAATTCAGAAACTGAAGAAATTTCTGACTTTTTTATAGATTCATATTGTGCAATGCCATGGATGCATTGTAGCAATAGCAATCCTAGAAATAGTATTCTATACTTATAAATTTCCATGGTGTTGTTCCTAGTATAGAAATATAGGCATAATTATATGACTAGGAAGAAAATAAGTTTGATTTGCAATGTTCCTGTTTATATGTTCTAATAGATTTAACAAGGTAAATGGGAGAAGGAATATTTAAAAAATTAACTTTTCTTAGTTTAGCTCTGAAACGTAAACTGAAATTTTATGAAAAATATATATATAGCTGCTTCAAGCCAACATGTAGGGAAGACCACGTGTACATTGGGATTAGTATCTGCTTTGCATAGTAGGGGAGTAAATGTAGGCTATTGCAAACCGGTAGGGCAGAAACATGTGGATGTTATGGGAGATAAGGTAGATAAGGATACACTATTGTTTTCTGATCTCATAGGGTTTGATATTCAGGCGGAAGTGCACAGTCCTTTAATTTTTTGGAAAGGAGCAACTCAGGAATTTATTGATTTCCCCAATAAATATAAACCGGTAGAAAGAATCCAGACAGCAGAGAGAATACTTTCAGAAAGACATGAACGGATCATTTATGAGGGTACTGGTCATCCGGGAGTTGGAAGTGTAGCAAATCTTTCTAATGCACGCGTCGCAAAACTCTTAAATGCTGGTGTAATTATGGTAGTACCTGGTGGAATTGGAAGTACCATTGATATGCTTAATTTATGCCTTTCTCTTTTTAGAGAAGAAAAGGTGCCTGTGATAGGCGTGATTATTAATAAAGTCAAACCAGAGAAAATTGATTTGATAAGAGACTATGTAGGTAAGTGGTTAAAAGCGAAAGGTATTCCTCTTCTAGGATTGATTCCATACGAAAAATCATTAGTTTTTCCTCTTATGTATACGATTTCTCGCTCGATCCAAGGAACGATAGAGTTTTTCCCTGAAAAGGTATACAACAGAATAGAAGGCACTATAGCTGGATCTCTAATCGATTTGCAAGAACTTAAAGAATCCAAAAATCTACTATTAATTGTTTCCACTCGAGGGCTGAAGGGAGCACTAAAGAAGATTGCATCTATATCAGAAGCAGAGAAACATGAAGATTGTCCATTAGCAGGAATTGTATTGACAGGAGACGGAAATATTGGTAAGGATAGTGTTGAGTATATTAATATAAATCAAATTCCACTTATTAGGACGAATTTGGACACATACGGTTCTGTAATTCGCATAAGCAACATCGAGGTAAAAATAAACAGATCTACACCGTGGAAAATTCAGAGAGCAATTGAATTATTTGAGCAAAATATTTCGATGGACTTTCTAGAATGATAAATTATTTCACTAGTTTTAAAATGCTAATGGAAGTTGTTCTATAATGATTGGCTAGAGACAGGATCTTTTTTACTTTTTTTAACCCTAAAGAACTTAAGATATGATCCTGTCCTAGTTTTTATTTTTCCAGCATCTTTACTCCGCTTGCCATAAATTTTAATTCTATTGCAGGTTCATTTATCGCTTCAATCTCCTCTTTAGATTTTCCTTCATCCTCTGCATAATGACGCAATTCATCCACTGAGGTTATCTCTTTGTAAGCTTCGCCATGCATTATTACCTCATTGCCAGAAAGATCAAGCGGCATAAAAAATCCATAGTCTTTAAATTTAACAAAGAGTTCTTCCTCTTTTCCGTCTGCTACTAAATTCATCCAGCAGCCTTTTACCTGGCAAACAGAAGATACTTTTCCTTTTACGGTCGTTTTTAATTTCCCTTCTGCGGGGAATTTTGCGAGTAATTCTTCGTAAGCAATCGCCTTTTTATGATCAAAATCCTCCCCAAAAACGGAAAAACCATCGATTTGCTTGCTTTCAGGAGCAGATTTGCATGATATAAGGCAAGTAAGTAGGCATATAGCCAATATTGTTAATACGTTAAGTTTCATAGTTTTTTATTGTAGTATAAAAGTATAATATAAGGCCAAGAATAAAAAAAAAGGAATATATTTGCGCTCTTTTTAAAATAAATTTGAATGCGACAATATGAAGTCACTTTCGTCGTCGATCCCGTACTGTCAGGCGATGAAATTAAAACGGCAGCGAAGTCCTATGAGGACCTTCTCAAAAATGAAGGTTGTTCCATGGTGGCTACGGATGATTTGGGTCTAAAGTCTTTAGCCTATCCTATAAACAAAAGGAACTCAGGTATTTATTTCACCCATGAATTTACTACAGAAACTGGTGCAGTGGTTCCTAAGCTCGAATTAGCAATGAAGCGAGATGAAAGAATCATGCGTTTTCTTACCATCAAATTAGACAAACATGGTGTTAAGTATAACGATGACAAGAGAAGTGGTAAGATTGGAAAGAAAGCTACCCATGTTTCAAAGCTCGAAAAGGATGCGGAGAAGTTAGTTATCAAAGATGATCTGACGCGCTTAGAAGGTATCGGACCAAAAATTGCTCAGTTGCTTATTACAGCTGGAATCAATTCTTACGAAAAAGTATCCCAAGCGGATTCTGACAAACTTAAGGACATACTAGCTAAGGGTGGCTCAGCCTACCTTGCACATGATCCTGGTTCATGGCCAGAACAAGCTAAGATGGCTGCAAATAAGAATTGGGAAAGCCTGGATGCACTTCAGGAAAAACTCCGTGGTGGAAAATCAGAAGAAGAGTAATTATTCAATCATTTCAAAAGATAGCAAATGGCATCTAGAGACGAGATAAAATTTTTAAGTAATCCTAATTTAGGATCACAAAGAAAAAAATACTGTCGATTCAAGAAATTTGGAATCAGACACATTGATTATAAAGACCCAGACTTTCTTGTACAGTTTTTAAACGCACAAGGAAAACTCCTTCCTAGGAGGATAACTGGAAATTCACTTAAATATCAAAAGAAAGTTGCAATAGCAATCAAAAGAGCAAGACATCTTGCCATATTGCCGTATGTAACTGATTTATTGAAATAATACAATCTATTAAGATGGACATCATACTATTACAAGACTTAGATAAGGTAGGTTACAAACATGATATTGTAAAAGTGAAATCTGGCTTTGGTAGAAACTTTTTAATACCACAAGGCAAAGCACTAGTTGCGAATAAAGCCAACAGAGAAAAGTTAGGAAGTATTCTTAAAGAAGAAGAAGCCAAAGAAGCTGCTCGTGTTGACGATTACAAAGCTATGGCGAAGAAGCTTGAAGGACAGACACTAAAGATAGGTGTGAAAGCAGGAACAAGTGGAAAGATATTCGGTAGTGTAACCAATGTTCAAATTGCAAATGCTTTGCTGGAACAATTAGAAATGGAAGTAGAGCGAAAGAAAATTGAACTACCCGTTATCAAAACCCTTGGGACGTATACGGCAAAGATCAATTTCTATCAGGATATAATTGCAGAAGTAAACTTTGACCTAATTCAGGAATAAGTCTTTGAAAAATGAAAATAGAAAATCTCTTTGTGTACAACAGAGGGATTTTTTTTTGAATAGAACTGAAAGAGAAGTCTAAAAGTGGCATAAATGATTGTAATCATCTAACCACTTTTCATGGACTTTATAGCCAGGCATTACATCCTCAACTATTGCCCAGTACGCTGGACTATGATTCATTTCTTTTAAATGTGCAAGTTCATGCACAATGACATACTTTATGACATCAAATGGTGCAAACAGTAATCTAGTAGAAAAATTGAGATTCTTATCAGAAGAGCAACTCCCCCAATTACTCTTATTATTTTTTAAGCGAATGTTATTGATTTCTTCCTGGAAGAATAAATTGTTTAAGTGATAGACCGCTTTGCAGAAGTTCTCATGGAAATGAGCAGCCATTAATCTACTCATGAGTTTGGATAAACTCTCACGATCTTGAGAACCTCCAATAGGCGTTTTGATTAGTATTTTTCCCTTTTGGATTTTTCCGGTAAAGCTCTTTCTGTTTTCTTCTTTTATACTCAATTTAAATTCTTGATCGCGAATGGTGAAAGTACCTTTATCTAAATACTCACGTTTGATAATCTTTTCAGAATTTTCAGAGCGTTTTTTGACCTGTGTTATTGCCCAGGTTTTAGCCTGTTCAATATGGTAATTGGTCATAAAACTAGGAATAAACTTAGGCACACGAATAGTAAGATATTTGCTTCCTAGAGAATACTTTACACTTTCCCTCCACTCCTTGTGCAGACGAATGGGATAAGTCCTACCATCATATTCCAATTTAGAACCACTCATCTGCTAATTATCAAACTCTGTTATCAGCTCAGTTAATTTTACAACACCCGCATGCGGCATAGCATTGTAAATGGATGCTCTACAACCTCCGGCAGATCTATGTCCTTTGAGGCCAATACAGCCATTCTTCTCAGCAAATGCAATAAACGCATCAGTCTTTGTCTCATCCTTTAATTTGAATGCAACGTTCATGAGAGACCTGTCTTCTTTTGCTGTTGTCCCATAAAAGCCATTACTCTTGTCAAGCGTTTCATACAAAAGATTTGCTTTGTCCTTATTCATTTCATTCATTTTCACTAATCCACCTTGTTCTGTCAGCCATCTACACACCAGAAGAGAAACGAATATTGGAAATACAGGAGGTGTATTGAAGGAAGATTGTTTTGCTATATGGGTATTATAGTCAAGCATTGTAGGAATGTCACGATTTACCTTTCCTAGGAGGTCTTTACGTATTATAACAAGGGTTGTGCCGGCTGGTCCAAAATTCTTTTGAGCTCCAGCGTAGATCATCCCAAATTTTTCCAGGGGTAGAGGTCTGGACATGATATCAGAAGACATATCACAAACGATTGGGACATCAACATTGGGCCAAGAGTGCATTTGCGTACCATATATGGTATTATTAGAAGTAAGATGCAGGTAATCTGTGTCTGGAGATATATTTATTTCTTTAGGAATGTAGTTATAGTTCTTATCTTTTGAGCTAGCGACCACTTCCACTTCGCCAAAATGTTTGGCTTCTTTTATTGATTTAGCAGACCATGTTCCAGTATCTACGAAAGCAGCTTTGTTCTTTAGTAAGTTCATTGCGCTCATAAAGAACTGAGAACTTGCTCCACCGGTAAGGAAAAGCACTGCAAAATCATCAGATAAACCTAGTAGTTTTCTGATCAGGGACTCCGTTTCTTCCATGACAGAAACGATAGCTTTCCCGCGATGAGAAATTTCCAAAATAGAAAGTCCAAATTCATCGAAAGATTTACATGCTTCAGATGCTTGTTTTAGAACTTGTTTTGGTAATATTGCAGGCCCGGCGTAAAAGTTAAATGCGTTCATTGAATTCTTTTTGCGAAAATATTATTCTTTTTTGTAATAAGAGCAATAAATACGGGGGTTTAGAGCCTAAAAAAAAAACTTTAAATTAATTGATCTAAAGTTTGCTGAATTAGGTTTGTTCAATTACCTTTGCAATCCTTTTGGAAGACAGAGGGAAAAGTTGTTTGACACGATGGAAGAAATGATACTTTGAAACAGCACGTTTCATAGTATTTTGACAAAACAATTTAGGTAAGAAATACGTAGAATTGATTTTTTTGAGAAGACAGTAATTTTATAGCGATACGCTATATCTATATATAATTAAGATATAGAAAAAAGTGACGCGAGTGTTTAAATTTAATAGAGTACAGGATTAGTTAAAAAGGCTCAGACAAAGTAATATTATTAATCTAATAAAGATTTACTATGGAGAGTTTGATCCTGGCTCAGGATGAACGCTAGCGGGAGGCTTAATACATGCAAGTCGAACGGTAAGGTCTAGCTTGCTAGATACACGAG
>CALCMJ010000005.1 GCA_937967615.1 uncultured Saprospiraceae bacterium | reverse complement strand
ATGGATCTTTCTTCCAGTATCCGCGATAGGGGTAGTAAGGGAGCCGTAGGCTGTCGTGCTGAAAGCAGGACGGAACCCCTGAATGACCCGGCCCTACTATCACCATAAGCATGGTGACAGTAGGGATCGCCCAGAACAATAGACTCCCATAACAGCATGCATATTAATTTCTTCTATTGGATCCTTTTCACTTCAATCTATGCATTCAATTCCATCTTGATCGCGGTCTTCCGTCAAAGAGCAGACAATTTTCACTTAAAAATGAAAATTATCCCTATTTTCATTTAATTATGAAAAAACTAAGTAGTTATTGGGCTATTATGTACCTAAATAGACCAAACAAGCCATATTTACGACTAAAACGACTCATGCACCGACAGTTTTGTTTAAGATAACTTTGATTTTGTTTAACTTATGTTTATCTTTGAAGTACTACTAACTAAAGCTATCAATTATGTCAACAATAGAATTTTATAACAAACTCGATGTTCTGAACAAACCACTTAATTCGTTTGCTTATAATTTGACTAAAAACTCTGAAGATGCTGAAGATCTGTTTCAAGAGACTGCATTTAGGGCTTTGACGAATAAGGAAAAATTCAGGCCTGGGACAAATTTTAAAGCTTGGATGTTTACGATAATGAAGAACATATTTATCAATAACTATAGAAAGAAAGTCAAAAGAAACACAGTTATTGATTCAACAGATAATCTCTTTTATATTAATTCTGGAAGTGCTCAAATTTCAAATCAGGCTGATGCGAATATTTTGATGGCAGAATTAGAAAAGATGATCAATGATTTAGAGCCTAGTATAATGAAACCATTTATGCTTCATTATGAAGGTTACAAGTACCAAGAAATCGCGGATGAGTTAGAGATCCCATTGGGCACTGTGAAGAGTAGAATATTTTTTGCTCGCAAAGAACTGAAGGAAAAGATATTAGCCCATTACGGAGACATATACACAGTAAGATCTAAGTTGTCCGCTTAATTTTCTCGTTTGTTTAGCATAAAAAGGTGTTAGTTAATTAAAGGTTTGACTAACACTTTTTTTATTACATTACTGAACAAGGAAAAAATTGACGAAGCTGTTTTCAAAAAACTTACTAAACTGGCACAAAACTGTCAAACGTGCACTTCCCTGGAAGAAGACGAGAGACGCATATAAGATATGGGTGTCAGAAATAATACTACAGCAAACCCAAGTTATTCAGGGCATACCTTATTATAAAAAGTTTATTAAACGGTTTCCAAATGTGAAATCGCTTGCAGTAAGTGAATTGGATGAGGTCTTAGCATTATGGACAGGGCTGGGTTATTATTCCAGAGCGCGCAACATGCACAAAGCGGCAAAGGCGATCATGGAAAGGCATCATGGAAAATTTCCTGATACATTTGAAGACATTCTTGCTCTGCCAGGAGTAGGAGAGTATACAGCTTCTGCAATTAGTTCGTTTGCGTTTAATAATCCGTATGCTGTGGTAGATGCAAATGTGATACGGGTACTAGCCCGGTATTATTGTTTAGAACAAGAGGTGCATCAGACAGAGGTGCTAAAGGATATAAAAATTAGAGCATTCCGCTTACTAGATAAGAAAGCACCTGCAGAATATAATCAAGCAATTATGGATTTTGGGGCATTAATTTGCAAACCTAAAGAACCGAATTGTGAAGACTGTGTCATGGAGAATTCATGTCTAGGAAGAAAAGCGGGAATTGCAAAAGAATTACCGCGCAAGAAAATCAAAAAGCCGAGGAGGGAAAGGTTCTTCCATTATATGGAGCTGTGTTACAAGGATAAAATTATGGCAAGGCAACGCACAGATAATGACATCTGGAATACGTTATATGAATTACCTTATATAGAAACACAGTCTAAGCGTAGACTACCTTTAAAGCGCATAGAAACATTTCTTAAGGAACATATAGGGCCAATGGAAATCGCAGAATTTCAAAAACTAGAATTAGGATATAAACAGACATTGAGTCATCAATATATCCATGGTGTATTTTATAGATTGCAAATAAAAGGGCAGATGCCCCCTTTCAAGGCAACCTATCTGCATGTAAGTAGGAAGAAGCTGCAAAAGATGGCTATTCCTAAAATCATAGATTGGTATATTAGACAAAAACCAATAACTTTGCGTTAGGAAATGCAATAGTGTCTTTCGCAAATAAATAAATCTGAAGAATGATAAATAAAGTAACCCTGATAGGGAATCTAGGTAAAGACCCAGAAGTGAAACATTTGGAATCAGGTGCTGTGGTTGCCAGACTAACAGTAGCGACAAATGAAAATTATAGAGATAAGGCTGGTGAATGGCAAACAGTGACGGAGTGGCACACGGTGACAGCGTGGAGAGGACTAGCTGAGCGTGCTGAAAAATACATGAAAAAAGGAGGTATGGTTTACGTTGAAGGAAAACTCCAAACACGAAAATGGCAGGATCAGAATGGCAACGATAGATACACAACTGAGATTGTGGCACAAACCTTGCGCACACTAGAGAAGAGAGAGAAATCTGATGGGGGTTCAATGGGCTCATTCCCAACAACGGCGGACGAACCGTCTAAAAACGTTGGAACGATGAGTGGTGGTGGACAAAGTGCGGAACCTGCGAAAGCCTTACCTGAAGATGATCTTCCATTTTAGTATATTTAATTAACTAAACCCAAAATATTGGACCCAGAGCCTCCCCTGGAGATTCTATATCATATAAGCTGTTTTTTACTCTTGTCTTACGGCATACCCCTTAGCATATTGTTTCTGATAGGCCTGCTGATTTGTTCTGCACTCGTGTCCGGATCTGAAGTAGCATTCTTTTCTTTATCCAAGGCAGAGCTGCAAAGCTTAGACACAGAAAATTCTTTAGTAGAAAAACACATTCAAAAGCTAAGAGAAAAGCCAAGAGAACTTCTGGCAACCATTCTTGTCGCTAACAATCTAATTAATATTGCAATTGTAATTCTAACTGATTACTTGATTAGGAAGTCTCTTCCAGAAACAATCCTAGAAGGATGGGGAAATAGTCTTGCAAGTATTATCCCAGTATCAGAAGCAACTGCTGAAAGCATTATAAGTCTGTCAATTACTGTAGGACTTGTTACCTTCTTACTCCTCCTCTTTGGAGAAGTGGCTCCTAAGATTTATGCAAATGTAAATCACTTAGGATTTTCTAAGTTTATGGCGAGACCTCTGACAGGACTCAACTGGTTCTTTCGTCCTATAAGTAAGATTTTAGTACGATGGGGAACAGCAATGGAAAACCGATTAGGAAAACACCAAGGGGCGAGCACAAGTAGAGAAGAGCTTGACAAGGCGATTGAACTTACTGTAAGTCAAGAACAAGACGCTGAAGAAGAAGTAGACATTCTGAGAGGTATCTTGAAATTTGGAGACGTGTCTACTAAACAGATTATGAAACCAAGGATGGACGTCCTGGCACTGGATATAGAAACCAAGTACAGAGAAGTTATCAATATGATCAGGGAACATGGGTATTCACGAATTCCTGTTTTTGAAGAAGACTTTGATAATATCCAAGGGATACTCTATGTAAAAGATTTATTAGGCCATAATGAAGAAGAGAATGATTTTGCATGGCAAGAACTGGTCCGTTCAGACATATTATATATTCCAGAAGCAAAAAAAATAGATGACCTTTTAAAGGAGTTTCAAAAGAAGCGCATGCATATGGCTATTGTTGTAGATGAATTTGGAGGAAGTGCAGGCATCGTAACTTTGGAAGATATAATGGAAGAAGTCATTGGAGATATCAAGGATGAGTTTGATGAGGAAGAAGAAGTGGATTACACAAAACTAGATGACTACAATTATATTTTTGAAGGCAAGACATTACTGAATGATGTTGCTAGGATTATTGAAGAAGAGACAGAAGTGTTTGATGCAGTAAAAGGAAGTTCAGATTCCTTAGCTGGTCTTGTTCTGGAACTTGTAGGTTCTATTCCTAAAAAGAACGCAGAGTACATCTTCGACCGATTTAGCTTTAAAATTGTTGCAGTAAATAAGAGAAGGATTGAGAAGATAAAGATTACCATTCTTTCTAAGTTGACTGCTTAATAGCGCGAGGCCGTTTTCTAAATTAGCTTTTCTTCTTAATTACTCTAACCCCTTTCTCCTCAAGAACAACTAATCTCTGCTTATAAAGACTCCCTAATATCTTTTTAAACAACTTCTTACTTATACCAAATCGCGCACGTATTGCATCCGGTGAA
Source organism: uncultured Saprospiraceae bacterium (assembly GCA_937967615.1). Classification (GTDB taxonomy): domain Bacteria; phylum Bacteroidota; class Bacteroidia; order Chitinophagales; family Saprospiraceae; genus CALCMJ01. The sequence goes on along the minus strand of CALCMJ010000005.1, from coordinate 12,927 downwards.
CTTTTATCTGTGAATGGAAGAAAACCATCACTTGCTAACAAGGCATCCATTATTGTCTGCTCATTCTTCGTTATGCTCAAATGGCCAATAGGGTCTAGGCTGACATCTATTTTACCATCCTCTCTAATTGGCTTAATATAACCTTTCAGCGATTGTCCGATTTTAACATCGGTGTTGATTTCGTTTTTGTAAATAATGCCATTGAAATTTGGAAGAATTACAACTCTAAAACCAATTTCCGTTTCTTCATAAACAAGAAGGTCTACTTCTTGTCCCATAGTCAGGCCAGATTCTGCTGTATGCTTAAGAAAGGGACGAAGTTTTGTTGTTCCCACTAGACGGTCACTTAATTCGTCTAGATACATGTAAACAATACAATTATCTCCAGCATTTAACTTTATTGATTGATTGCTATAGGGTACGAGGAGCTCTTTGGGTACTCCAAAACCACAAAATGCTCCAAATTCATTTACACTATTCACTTTAAGACGTGCAAAATTACCAACCGTGATAAGAGGCTTCTCGGTAGTGGCAATATCGCGTTCTTCAGAATCACAATACACAAATACCTCTATGGTTTTGCCTAACTCCATTTCTTCTGTAATAAATGACCTAGGAAGTAATACCTCTTCTTCATCTTCAGCATCAGTGAGATAAAAACCCTGAGGCATCTCTCTATCTATTTTAAGGGTTTGATATTCGCCAACTTTAATCATGGTGTAAAGATAATTAATCTGAAATGGATTCAATTTAGAGAAGCTAAAGATCGATTACATATTTTTGTGTTTAAATCACTACATCGTCTTGGATCATTTGAGTGGTTCACTCTTTGTATACTGAGTTGTATGAATTACGGCAATCCAAAAATCCAAAAATTCTGGTTTTAAATTCTGCGTTTTCGTGGCCCTCTTCTTTTCACTGGACCTCATTTCTCCCAAGGCTAAATCTTAGCACTTTCTAATTTTCATTTTCATTTTCATTTTCATTTTTTTCTCTTTCTCTCTCAGTCTCTTCTTCATTTTGTTTCAACGGGTTCTCTTTTAATTTAAGCGGATTGACAAAGTGATGTTTAATTCCATTTAAAATCCCAAAGGGGTTTCAAGCCTAATAAATGTTCGATAAAGTAATTCCATCGCTTCTTAATAAAGTAGAGTCGGTGCGGTCCTTGATACCCATGCCGCTGACTTGGAAAAATAAGGAGGTCAAATTCTTTATCAGCCTTCACAAGTGCCTCTGAAAGTTTGAAAGTAGCTGAAGCATTTACATTATCATCAAGTGCGCCATGGACTAATAGTAACTTACCTTTTAGATTTTTCGCAAGACTTATACTTGAGGCAGATTCATATTTTTCATCCACTGGCCATCCCATATACATTTCTGGCCACCATGCCTTCTCCATCCTAAAATCATGATCCGCTGAACTTGCAACGCCTACATGATAGGTTTCTGGAAATCGCAACATCCCTTGCCCCACATCATAGCCTCCTGCAGAATGTCCATGAATGCCTACACGATCTGTATCTATCCAAGTTTTTGTTTTTCCAAGATGCTCAATAGCAATTACGTGATCTTCAAGATTATTCCCCATGTTTTGATAGGAATGGTCATGAAAGGCTTTTGATCTTCCAGAGCTGCCTAGGCCGTCAATGCGCATAACGATAAAACCAAGTTCAGCTAGCGACTGACTTCCAAAGGCGCGATCAAAAGATTTAGGATAAACCTGCGTATGCGGACCAGTGTAACTATTATCGATAATAGGGTAGGATTTATTTGGGTCAAAGTTACTTGGCTTCCATAGTGCTCCATATATCTTTGTTTTTCCGTCTTTGCCCGTAAGCGAAAACGTCTCTGGAGCTCCCCATCCCATTTTTATAAAAGCATCTACATTTGCTTCAGTAAGCAATTCAAGTATTGTACCATCTTCTGTTTTCCTAAGGACTGTTTTAGTGGGTTTATCTACTGTAGAATAATTATCAACAAAATAATTCCCATCTGGAGAAAATTGAATATCGTGGTGGCTAGGTTCCGGTGTTAAAAGCACAATATTTCCGTCTAGATCAGATTTGTATAGTTGTTGATGATATGGATTCATTTTGTTTTCTCTGCCGGCAGCTGTAAAGTAGATTAGATCATTTATTTCGTCAATGTAATGGATGCGATGGACATAAAAGTCTCCGGTGCTTATCGCCTTGACCTCTTTAGTATCTATATCTAGTAAGTACAATTGCCGCCATCCAGATCGTTCAGATAGGAAAACTAGTTGGTTTTTATTTTTAAATAGGGTGTAATTAAAGTTGTCGATGTTGGTTTTAGAACTTTCTTCCATAAGCGTTTCCATGCTTGAAGTGTTTAAATCCAATTTCCTCAATGTATTTTTTTTAAAGCCACGTTCTACCTCTTGAGCGATGCAAACTCCTGATTCATTGGTCCAGTTTAATTGTGTATAATTTATATGTGTATTTGCGGGAATATCTATTGCTACTTGCCGTTTATTTTTAACGTCAAAGAGTACAGGTTTTACATAGACCATGTTTGTATCCCCGGGAGATCCTCTATAGTAGGACAGGAGTCTAGGACGGTACAAGCTATCAACGCTCCAGTCTAACATGTACATCTTGTTCGCATTTCTTGTGTCACAAATACTTGTAGAAATCCATTTTGAATCTTCAGACCAATTCACATGAAAACGCTCTGGACGTTTACCATTTTCTCCTTCCATTTTGTCAAACCAACCATAGTAGCTACCGTATTCGTAATCCTTAAATCCATCTGAACTCAATTGATATTCAGTGCTATCTTCTGAAGATTTTATAAACAAATTATAATCTTTAGCAAATGCAATCCATTTACCATCAGGTGATTTACGTTGCAGGGGATTGCGTTTTTCAAGTTCAGTTTTCTTTTCTGAAATTTGATAATTTGTTTTGTTTAAATAGTATTCGAATTGTCCAATTTTAAACAATGCACTATCAGTTCCTATCTTTTTATACTCGGTAATAGGAAGAGAGTCAGGTGTGAACTGTTCTTCTGTTATTGCGTTGAGTGCTGAGCAAAGTCTTTTTTGGTCGAACAGATTAAAAGCTTCAAAATTCTCAAAATCGATTTGTTTGAATGTGCTTTTATTCTTAGAGTAATCAATAAACCAAAGTCCAGATTCGTCCTCAAACCATTTTGCTTCAGTGTACAGATTAAAGGCAGATTTGTTGTTATAATTGGCCCGCATAAATGATACGGCGCGTTCATAGGCGTCCATGGACATCTCTTGAGAGATTGTAGGTGTAGCGCTCTTTAAAAGAAAAAAAATGAAGATGGGGAATGCAAAAGATAATTTCATAGGAGAATATACAAATTTGAAGCGAAGCTATTTAAACAAGAGACAATATTTAAAATTGGGATAAATTGTTCTCATTGTAACTAAAAGCAGGCAATTATTAATCATCTAGTTTCTTATTTCTATATTTACTCTCCATGAATTCACAACTAAAACAATAATCAATGCGACAACTTTTACTTTTAAGCATTCTCTTCTTTACAGCAAATGTTACGGGCCAAACTGCTAAATTATTAATGGATATAAATCCGGGCGCAGATGGTTCTTTTGAATTTAGCCTTGACCGCTCATATATTGAGTATAAGGGCAAATTGTATTTTTCAGCAAAAAATGCTGATGTTGGATTGGAGCTCTGGGTATATGATGGTCAGGATGTCACATTATTTAAAGATATCAATCCAGGATCAGAAGGATCTGATGTGCAAAACATGTATATATTAAACGATCAGCTGGTTTTTATTGCTGATGATGGAACACATGGAGATGAATGGTGGACTTCTGATGGAACAGCTGCTGGAACGAACATGATAGTTGACCTTCTACCAGGATCAGATGGAGGTGTCATCAATTGTTGTAACAATGATGTTCTAAAAAGCATGATAATATTTAAAAACGAACTCTATTTTAATTCTAACATAGGATCTAATCAAAGAAGACTTTATAAGACAGATGGAACTGCAGCTGGAACAGTGGAGGTGGCACAATTAAATCATCCGCAAAGAAATGCAGAAAACTTCAACATCTTTAATGATGAACTTTTTTTCGATGTAACGTTTGAAGGATTTTGGAAGACAGATGGGACTACAGCAGGCACTATAATGTTACTGGAGGATGACCATGAGGGTAATCGATTTAATCCAATATATATTTATAATATGGACGATTATATGATTATGGTAAATGGGGCTGACTGGGATTTATGGAGATCAGATGGAACAGTCGCAGGCACTACACTTATAAAAGATTTAGTGAATGCAGGTGCACAAAATAATCAAGGTGAATTCTTTATCAATTATAATGGTATTGCATTGTTTGTGGGTGCTGAAAAACCAAGCAATGGAGAACTTTGGCGTTCTGATGGTACAGAGAATGGTACATATGAGATTATTGATTTGGAGGATGACAATGCGTTTATCCCTATAGTACCAAGAAAAAAAGTTTTGTTTAAAGATCTTGTATACTACATAGGAGGAAAAGACGCAACGGGCTTCCAACTGTATAAAACTGATGGTACAATGGCAGGGACAATAGAGGTAAGTCATTTAGATGAATGGGTGAATGGCCAAATATATTTTCAGAGTGATCTTTTAGCTACTGAAGACTTTATATTTTTTGTAGGTGGAGCAGCTTTTAATAGACAGCTATGGTACTCCGATGGAACTTCTGAAGGCACATCAGAAATTGTAGTAAACCCAAATGATCAATCTACACCAGAACGTTTTATATTATTTGATAACAAATTGATCTTTTTTGCAAGTGGAGATGGGGTAGGTTATGAACCTCATTATGTAGATGTAAACACACTTTCCTCAACCTCAGATGAAGTATCAGCAACTGAGTTTATGATCTTTCCTAATCCCGCACAAGCTAGCATCAATATTTCTGCAGATTTCCCTGTAAGCAATTATACAATTTATGACCTAATGGGAAATAAATTAGAAACAAACAAATTTTCAAATATTATGCATGTCTCGGATTTAAAAAATGGTGTATATCTTCTTGAATTAGAAGACTCAGATTCTGGTAAACGAATTACACAAAGATTTACAGTAAAAAATTAAATTGAAATATTCAAGATGTAGGGAACTGCTATTCCTACATCTTGTTTTCTCAAATCCTCAAAACCTCACTGACCACCCTTATACACCTCACCTTCTTTCATTACAAAGGACACATTTTGCAAGACAGTGATATCTTCTAAAGGACTGGAATTTACTGCAACGATATCCGCCCATTTACCCTTTGTTACAGATCCTACTTTGTCATGAATGTTTAGTAATATGGAAGCGTGTTTAGTTGCAGATAATAGTGCGTCGATTTCTGTCATTCCATATTCTACCATTAGTTCAAATTCTTTTGCATTGTCACCGTGATAAGAAACTCCTGTATCAGTTCCAAACGCAATCTTAACTCCTTTCTTATATGCTTTAGCAAACATACCAGTCATTAACGGACCTATTTCCAATGCTTTGGGTACAATGACCTCTGGATAGAATCCAGGAATTTTGGCTTTCTCAGACACAAAGTTTCCAGCTGAAATGGTAGGCACAAGATAAGTGCCATGTTTGATCATTAAATCCATTGTTGGTTCGTCCATATAACTTCCATGTTCTATGCTGGAAATCCCTGCAATGATTGCTCTGCGCATTCCTTCAATTCCATGCGCATGTGCAGCTGTTGTCATTCCATAATCTTTAGCTGTTTCTACGACTGCTTGTATTTCTTCCAAAGTAAATTGTGGTCCTGAACCATCCTTGGCAACACTGAGTACGCCACCAGTTGCAGTGATCTTAATAAGGTCTGCGCCATTTTTATATCGCTGCCTTACAGCCTTCTTTGCGTCTTCTACGCTATTAATTACTCCTTCATCTGGCCCTGGATTCCCTCTTAAATCAGAGCGAACTCCATTGCTTGGATCAGCATGTCCTCCTGTAGTAGCTAGTGATTTTTCTGAAGTGTATATTCTTGGTCCTTTTACAAATCCTCTTGCAATCGCTTTTTGCAAGGATACATTTACTCCTGATCCTCCAAGATCTCTCACCGTTGTAAATCCGGCCATTAGAGTTTTTTCACAATATGAAGTTGCTCTCAACGCAACATCCGCGGGATCTTCTCTAAAGCGATTTTCATATGCTTTTGGATTGGATTCGTTTTCAATGTGCACATGCATATCCATAAAGCCAGGCATGACAAAGCTGTTTTTTAAATCTATGACTTCAACACCTTCAGTAGCAGGGATATAGCCATCTCGAATATCTGTTATTATTTTCCCTTCAATTACAATTGTTTTCTCTTTAGATATTGTCTTACTGGTCCCATCAAAGAGTTGGCCACAATAGATATATTTTGTTTGTGCGCATAGACTGCTGCAGAAGAGTAGAAAGAATAGTACTTGTGTTTTCATAGTTTAATGTGTTATGAGGCATTTAAAATAGGAATTTTAATTGAATCACATTCATTTAAATTTTTCTACTTTGTATACTCTAGCAAGACGATATGAAAAACTTTGGAATTCGTGCATCTCTGTTTTTAAACTACTTTGTATTTGCGATACTCTTAAATAGTGTTGGTGCTGTAATTTTACAAGTGCAGCGGAATTATGATATGAGTCAAAGTGGTGCTAGTATTTTAGAAGCATTTAAAGATCTCCCCATTGCGATAGCCTCTTTTATTGTTGCCTCCCTGCTTCCGCGTTTAGGCATTAAACGTGGCATGTTGATTGGACTGGCAATGGTAAGTCTAATGTGTTTTATCATTCCTTCTTTTGCAGATAGCTTTTGGTATTTCAAAATGTTGTTTTTCACAATTGGTGTTGCTTTCGCGCTGATAAAAATTAGTGTCTTTTCAACCATAGGGCTTATTACAAATGGGACCCAGGAACATTCTAGTTTAATGAATTTAATAGAAGGGGTATTCATGATAGGTGTGCTCTTAGGCAATGTCTTCTTTTCGCTTTTTATAGATGATAATAATCCCAAGTCAGAAACTTGGTTACAGATGTATTGGTTTTTAGGTCTCTTGAGCCTAGTTGCTTTTGCTCTATTATTCGTGTCAAAACTTGACGAGTCTGAGGCTAGGGTAGAAGGAAATAATATGGCAGACGATTTTAAGGCTATGTTTAAATTATTTATCAAACCACTCATTTTGGTTTTTGCAGTCAGTGCATTTTTATTTGTTTTAATAGAGCAGTCCTTCCAAACTTGGATGCCTACATTTTACAATGACGTACTAGGAGTGTCTGCGAGTATGGGCGTGCAAGCTGCGGCAATTCTTGCAGGCGCGTTTGCATTTGGAAGACTAGTATCAGGTATTATTTTAAGGAAGGTGTCTTGGTTAGCTTTTACACTTACATGTCTTGCCTTGATGGCTATATCAGTACTTATTAATTTACCATTGACTAAAGATCTCAATATAGATGCTGCAAGTACAACGTGGTTTAATGCTCCTCTCGTAGCGTATATTTTTCCTTTAATGGGTGTATTTCTTGCACCCATTTATCCAACAATAAATTCTGTTATTCTTTCTTCACTGCCTAAATCTCTCCATAGCTCTATGGCAGGATTGATAGTCGTCTTTTCGGCATTAGGAGGAACTACTGGATCTATTTTAACGGGTAATATCTTTGAACGGTTTGATGGGGTAACAGCATTTTATATGTCTTTGATTCCTATAACCCTGCTTGCGGCTTGTTTGATTCTCTTGTATGTAATGAATAAAAATAAAAACTAAATTGGATTTAACTACAGCAGACGTATTGTATAAACAACTATTTGAAGCAGTTCAATTAGGAGGACTATTCCCAGATTCCAAAACATTTGTTGATTGTATACCTAAAGAGTCGCCAAGTGAAATTGTTTATCAATATTATGAACAATCTAAGAAAGAAGATTTCGACCTTAAAGCTTTTGTGGATAAGTATTTTATTATCCCTAATAGAAATGACTCTGACTTCATTTCCAACCTCTTGGATGAACCTGAAGATCATATAGAAAAGTTGTGGGCAGTCTTAGAGCGCAGTGCAGACAAGGAAATTGAAGGCGACTCACTTATAGCCTTACCCTATTCTTACATTGTTCCAGGTGGCCGCTTTTCTGAAATATACTATTGGGATAGTTATTTTACAATCTTAGGTTTGGCAATAAATGGAAGAAGACACCAAATAGAAAGAATCCTTGATAATTTCGTCTATCTCGTAGATCAGGTAGGACATATCCCTAATGGAAATAGGACATATTTTATAAGTAGATCCCAACCTCCATTTTTCGCACAAATGATAAAATTATTTGCCGATGGTGATGACCCATTTGTTTTTCGAAAATATCACGATTCTTTAAAAAGAGAATATAAATTTTGGATGGGAGGAGAGCGATTGGTGAACGTCTTTGGAATTAAAGTAAATAGGTATTTTGATTCAAAAGATGCACCAAGAGAAGAGTCATATAAGGAGGATGTAAAATTAGCTTTAGAAAGTGGACGGAAAAAAGATAAGATCTATATGCATATCCGTGCTGCTTGTGAATCCGGTTGGGATTTCTCATCTCGCTGGTTTGAAGATGGTCTTACATTGGAATCTATTAATACATTAAATATAATTCCGGTAGATCTTAACTGCTTGATGTACGGCATGGAAGAACTTCTTTTGGAAATGACTGAAGAGTCAGCTGAGTTAGAAGCTTTGAATGATCAAATGGACCAGAGATTGGAGTTTTTGGAACTGGCATGGAATCCAGAGAAAGGTATATATGAAGACTTTGATTTGAAAAAGGAAACACGAACACAAATTTCAAGTCTAGCTACGATGTTTCCTTTATTCTTCAAAATGGTGCCACAAGAAAAAGCTGATCTAGTTGCTGATTTTGTAAGGACACATTTTTTAAAACCTGGCGGATTGCTCACCACAATTAATAATACGGGCCAACAGTGGGATGCACCAAATGGTTGGGCTCCATTACAATGGATTGCGGTAAAAGCACTTGATAATTATGGGCATAAAGATTTGGCAAGAATAATTGCAACACGCTGGACAGACCTGAATGATAAAGTATTTAAAGAAACAGGAAAGTTTGTAGAAAAATACAATGTTGAAGACATAGGACTTACTGCTGGTGGAGGAGAATACCCAGTACAAGATGGTTTTGGTTGGACCAATGGTGTTTATCTAGCCATGAAAGAATACCTAAAGCAAACAGATGATTCTGCTTATTTTAAAAGCTAATCTAGACGCTCTAATTTGCGTTCAACTTCTTTCATAAAGTCTTCTATAGCTTCCCTATAAAAATTTTCTTCGCGTGAAAAGTCTTCTCGTGGTTTGTCCAACCTGTCCTTAACAGATTTTGGAATTGCTCGATCGTCACCACTTGAAGAATACACTTGAATCGTCTCTTTATAGTTTTCCCTAATATTATCTGTGTCATCATTTTTCCCTCTTTCTTGGATGCGAACATACCCCCTTACAAGTAATTCACGAGTAATTTTTTCTGTAGTCACTGTTGCATTTACAGTCCCATATTGAGGTATTTGTTCTGTTTTACCACTTGTATCAGTTTTTGTTTCATAGCCTGTGATGATACGATCACTATAGTTTTTTGTTGAACGATTCGTGTCGTCATCAAAATCAGCATCGGTAAGGACAACCTCTGCAACACGATCATAATTTATATCTAGATCACTTCTGTAATGAAACTTACTCCATTTTGAATCATTTAATCTGATTTCATCTTCATCAAAATATTGATCAATGTATCTAGAACCAAAACGCACGTCGTTATCAAATTGGACTAAAGTATATACAGTTCCATAAAAGAGACAGTTTCTTTTTAAATCCTCAATTGGGTAAGATTCAGAAACATGGTAGTCATCAATGCGTTCAATATCTGTATATGCATTTCTCGCATGTATTTTATTCCCCTCGTCTATTGTCCTTTGCAATCTGTCTTGGGCTCTAGTATAGAGATCTTTTGTGACATCATAAGATACACTATCGTACAGTTCTGAATTGTAATAATCATAGGATGGCAATGGGTATCGTAAGGCGATTATTTCTTGATGCCGTTTCTTAATGTCTTTAAGATGCGCATAGCCTTTCATTTTATCTTCTAAGACTCTGGAGTGAATTTCACGGAATACGGAGATGGAGTCATTATGAACAAGTTCAAGGATTACATCTTTGAATAGAGTTTTCTCGTCTCGTGTCAAATCACCCTTTTTTGCTTTTTTATACAGAATCTCATAAGCTTTTAAAGAATTTCCTTTTTCAAATTCTTTGACTGCATTTTTGCTGCAAGAGATGAACAATAAAACTAGACTAAAAAGAAATAGGTTGCTTATGGTATTCATCTGACTATTCTATGATTGTGAAAAACTGTTTAGTTGACTCCGCATTCTGTATTCTAAAAATATACATTCCCTTATCAAGTTCAAAAGTTTCGCTCGTGTTAATACTTAGCTTATGTAGAATATATCTACCCTCGATAGTAAACAAATCTAACTTACTATTCTTTGGAAGATTATTGATTAGAATTTTACCTGAAGATGGATTTGGAAAAAGACTTACTCCATCGAGGATGTTCGGTTCACCAATAGAAGATACTTCATCGTTCAATTCAAATTGCATAAAAAATTCCCAAATAACTTGGCTCGCATTAATATCACGGTTTGTGGTGCCTATATCAACTAAGCCATCTGGCCAGGTATGGCCACCATTTTCAATTGTAATAAAATCCACTTTTACATCATCGTTACATTCTCTATATCGTTCAACACTAGCAGTTGAATTATCTGTCGTAGATGTATTTGGATAATTAAACAGTTCTGGAAAAATTGCACATCCATTATTATTTACCCAAAAGTCTACTACCTCAGTAATAGGGAGAGCGACATCATTAGATCCTCCATATGGAACAACACCATCTGCAGTACCATGAATTTCAAGAATAGGAACAGCTCTGCCAGGGAAACAATTATTCTCTTGACCAGGAACCATGCTCCCTGTCACTGAGGCTATCGCCGCAATCTTGTTATTTAATTCGCACGCAAGTTTATAGCTAAAGAAACCTCCATTTGACATCCCACACGCGTAGACCATTTTTGAGTTAATGCGATACTCAGAAATAAATTTATCAATCATCGCAGATGTAAATCCAACATCATCTTCTGTACTCCCAAAATCCCATCCAACATTCCATGCATTTCCAATTCCTTCAGGATAACAAACAACCAACTTTGCTGTGTCAGCTACTCGATCCATTTGAGAATACAATCTTTGTTGATCCCCATTTGATGTGAACCCGTGAAAGTTAAAGACTAGAGCATATTCTTCAGTGTTGTTATCATAGGAGGCAGGAAAATACAGAGTATAATTTCTGTTTTTTCCGTCATGCTCTATGGATTCTACGACGGTAGTTTGTGCACCTAAAATGAAAGGAAAGAAGCAAAAAAGGGAGATGATTTTTTTCATATGATAAAGTTATACTTACTAAGGAGAAATCTCAATTCTTTTCTGTTTTAACATTGAGCAGAACTAAATGTAACCTCATAATCTGATTGTTATATATTATGAACTAGATTAATACATGCGAAGCCTTGCTATTATTCAATAGAATTGTACTAATAGAATATCCTTATTGGACTAATCTTAAACAGTGATATTGCTCTCGCAGTAATATTATTTGTATCTTTTGAAAACAATAGAAAACGAAGACTTCCCATTTGCTCTTCATATGTGCAGTTAGATTGCGTGCATTTTTTTGAAATTCCACAACAATTTCACATGAGAGCTTTTTTTAGCATAGTATTTATTTTTTTCCTAATTCCGCTGAGTGCGCAAGAAGATTGTCTCAATGGTGTAGATGATGATGGCGACGGTCTCATTGACCTAAACGATGAAGACGATTGCGATTGTGTAGAACCTGTTTCCCTTCTTATTTTCGAAGATTATGAATCATATACCTGTTGCCCTAACAGTGTTACCTTTAATCCAGGTACTGGTATTTATTGCCTAGATGGGGGGTGGACTCTGGTTGGTGCAACAGCCGACTATTTTAATACCTGTGGTTTTATGGGGGGTGGAGGTATACCAGAAGCACCGCAGCCATTTCCATCTGGCGAAGGTTGCGTTGGAGGTATTAGTACGCCGGGTTGGATGGAGTATATTGGTTATTGCCTACCTGGTGAAATGATTCCTATAGAAACGTATACATATTCCTTAAATATTGGCTTTAGTGATGACCCAAATAGTAACTATCCTTTTGTTACTCCAACGGAGATAGGAATTTTTGGTGCAACAGATTGTGACGTGATGGATTCTAATAACACGGACTGTTTAGAAGGAACTGGAGATTGGACCCTGATTGAAACTATAGTTGTTAATGGGGTAGAGGGAGAATGGAGTTATGTCGCAGGAACTATTGTAAATAATGGAGAATATAACGCAATCGCATTTGGTCTCACCTGCATTACAGATTTGAGATATACATTTTATGATGACTTTTCTTTAGAAGGAATATTTAATACAGAAGTTATTCCAATTGATGACGATATTGTTGAAGATGGGAACTGTGTTAACGGAATAGTTCTTGGTGTTGATAATCTCGGATTCAATTTTCAATGGTACTTAGAAGGTGTTGCGATAAGTGGTGCAACAGGACAAACATACAATGTACCTCCTGGTCAAGAAGGAAATTATCAAGTCCTCATTTATGATTCTAATGGCTGTGGTATTTATGAGCCCTATGAAATATTTATCAATGAAAATGTATTAGACATTGATGCAGATATTTCAGATGTACTATGCTTTGAAGATGCAAACGGAAGTATTACCCTAGACTTAAGTGGTGGAAATAACCCATACGATGTCATGTGGGGAAACGGAGATATGA
>CALCMJ010000004.1 GCA_937967615.1 uncultured Saprospiraceae bacterium | reverse complement strand
CAATATTATTAGGTCCTCCTGCTGCAACTAAGGCATTAAAAGCAGTATTTATGGCTGGTATATTAAATGAACCATAGTTAAATGCTTCACCATAAATATTAACATTTATTGTTCTAGCAAAATTCAGTGTCACCTGAAATTCTTGCGGTCTAAATCTATAAAAGCCGGAAAATCTATTTTCAAGCAATTTCCTTGCAGCATCAAATCGCAGGCCTTTTAAATAAACCCTAGGCATTCCTTCAGGCTTAATATATCCTTCATTATTAATTTCAAATATTAGGTTTTCTTCTGAATATCCCCAAATGGCCACTGCTATCTTATCTCCTACGCCTAAGATATATGTATCAGGGGGCTTTACGTCTTCAGATTGTCTATATAAGCGAATACTTTGAGTTCTGAATATTTCTTGTCCATATAAATTTGCTTCAGGTAAAGCACCCTCTTGAGAATCAATAAGTTCTTCTGATACTGCTTCCTCAAGGGTAGCACCTTCATCAATTGCTTCGGAAATCTCCTCACTATTTCTAGCAAGTTCTTTGGCTTGGTCTTCAGTTATATTTGATATATCATCTGATGAAGAACTCTCTGATTTTGAACCTTTTAATTTTTCTGCTTCTAGCTCTGCAATAACTGTTTTTAATTCCTTTTCTACCCTAAACACAGCAGCAGGATCATTGACATCAATATTTTCTAAATCTATACCCTTTTCAGCAAGTCTTTTTCTTACTTCTTCATCTCCAAGTCCCCTTCGTTCTAACTCCTTTTTTGCCCTTTCTTCTGGGGATTGCGCATAAACTGACTGCATAGTACATGACAGCACTAAAAATAACAGCAAAAACTTAAGAAAAATTCTCATCTTAATCATACTATATTAACTGCTTTTAAACCAGGCCAATCCTCCCTTTATACGTGATATTCCAGCAAAAGTATCTCTTTTTTTAACAATTTCTCTAATTGTCCAAAAGAGGATTTAGTAATCTTACTTCAAATTCTGTACCCTTTCTCTTCAGATAGTCCAATTTTTGGTCTTCAGCTATCCTATTAATACCAAAATACCTACTTTCTGGGTGACTAAAATACCAACCAGATACAGCTGCAGCAGGATACATGGCGAATGATTCAGTCAATTGGATCCCTATATTCTCTTCTACTTTAAGGATTTCAAATAATTTGGCTTTTTCTGAATGCTCAGGGCAGGCAGGATATCCTGGTGCTGGACGGATACCCGCGTATTTTTCAGAAATCAGTTCATCATTAGATAACTCTTCATTATTTACATATCCCCAAAATTCTGTTCTTACCCTTTTATGCATGAGTTCAGCAAATGCTTCTGCTAGTCTATCTGCGAGTGATTTAAGCATGATTGCTGAATAATCATCATTTTTCTCTTCAAAATGTTTTACCCACTTTTCAATCCCTATCCCAGTGGTCACGGCAAACATTCCAATATGGTCTTGCTTATTGGACTTTTGCGGTGCTACAAAGTCTGTAAGACAATAATAGGGTAAGTTTTCTGCCTTCTTGGATTGTTGCCTTAAGTTACACAATGTACTTATGACACGTTCATCATTATTAGGATCGTAAACTTCTATATCATCATCTGTTATTGCATTCGCCGGGAACAAACCAATCACAGCCTTTGCCGTCAACCATTTCTCATCTATTATTCTTCTAAGCAAACTTTGCGCCTCCTGAAATAACTTTTTAGCTTCTTCTCCAACAACTTTATTATTGAAAATATTAGGGTACTTCCCTTTTAACTGCCAGCTAGAGAAGAATGGAGTCCAATCAATAAATTTTGAAATTTCTGCTATAGAATAATCGTTAAATACTTGGACACCTAACTCTTTAGGTTTGGGAGGATTATATGTTGCCCAATCAATTTTGTATTTCTTTTCTCTTGCAAGTTCTATTTTTGCGAATTCTTTCACTTTCGCATTCGCCAGTCTTCTTTCTCTAGTGACTTTATACTCTTCTTTCGTTTTTATTATAAAATCATTCTTCGCTTCACTTAGGAGAGTAGAAGCAACAGCAACGCTTTTAGAAGCATCTAAAACATGCACAACTGGTCCTTTGTACATTGGGTCAATTTTCAATGCAGTATGCACTTTTGAAGTAGTGGCCCCACCTATCAGCAATGGGATTTTGAAATCCAATCTTTCCATCTCACTTGCCATAAATACCATTTCATCAAGCGAGGGAGTAATAAGTCCACTGAGACCAATAATATCTACCTTATGTTTTTTTGCTTCTTCTAAGATTTTATTAGCAGGAACCATAACTCCTAAATCTACGATGTCATAATTATTGCAAGAAAGAACAACACCCACAATATTTTTCCCAATATCGTGTACATCTCCTTTTACAGTAGCCAACAATATTTTTCCTTTGGCACTTGTATCATCTGCTAATTTTTTCTCTTCCTCTATAAACGGCGTAAGGTGTCCTACTGCTTGCTTCATCACCCTCGCACTCTTTACAACTTGCGGCAAAAACATTTTTCCATCACCAAATAACTCTCCCACTATATTCATTCCATCCATCAAAGGCCCTTCAATTACAGATATTGCGCTCGGCAGCTTTAACCTAACTTCTTCAGTATCTTCAATAATAAATTCTGTAATTCCTTTGACAAGTGAATGTGATAATCGTTCCTCAACGGGTGCATCTCTCCACTTTAAATCTTTGACTAATTTCTTTCCTCCTCCTGTAACTTGTTCCGCGTATTCAGTAAGTGCTTCTGTTGCATTTTCATTCCTATTAAATAGTACATCTTCTACTAGTGTCAATAAATCCTTAGGAATATC
>CALCMJ010000003.1 GCA_937967615.1 uncultured Saprospiraceae bacterium | reverse complement strand
GGCACTCAGCTGGAAATCTAAGTATGAGGGCATGGAAAATGATATTAAAGATTGGAAGCGCAAGCATACTGCTGCACTTGCAGACATAGATGCTTGGAGAAATAAATTTACAACACTTGAAACGACTAAACCAACAGAAATTGAGGTCATTAAAGAAGTGATCAAAGAGGTAGAGGTAATTAAAGAGGTAGAAAAACCTGTAGAAGTAATCAAGGAGGTAGAAGTGATCAAAGAAGTAGAAGTGATCAAAGAGGTAGAAAAACCTGTAGAAGTTATTAAAGAAGTAGAAGTAATCAAAGAAGTGGAAGTGATCAAAGAAGTGGAAGTTGTCAAAGAAGTGCCAGTGGAAGTGATCAAAGAGGTAGAGGTGATCAAAGAAGTGGAGGTTGTCAAAGAAGTGGAAGTTGTCAAAGAAGTACCTGTGGAAGTGATCAAAGAGGTTGAGGTCATCAAAGAAGTGGAAGTTGTCAAAGAAGTACCTGTGGAAGTGATCAAAGAGGTAGAGGTCATTAAAGAAGTGGAAGTTGTCAAAGAAGTACCTGTGGAGGTGATCAAAGAGGTTGAGGTGATCAAAGAAGTGGAAGTTGTCAAAGAAGTACCTGTGGAAGTGATCAAAGAGGTAGAGGTCATCAAAGAAGTGGAAGTTGTCAAAGAAGTACCTGTGGAGGTGATCAAAGAGGTAGTTGACGAGAAAGCATTACTCGCACTCAGAACGAAATATTCTAGCTTAGAACAAGACTATAAATCTGCATCAAAAGAGGCCAAATCTTTAGAAAGTGCAAATTCTAAACTAAGCGCCAAATTAGAAGTGAAGCCGAAAGAAGTGATCAAAGAGGTGAAGGTCGTAGACAACAAGGCACTTGATGCATTAGCTAAGAAGTATGCAAAGTTAGAGAATGATTTAGCCGATGCCAACAAGAAACTTAAAGCTAAGCCGAAAGAAGTAATCAGAGAAGTAGAGGTCATCAAAGAGGTTCCCGTAGAGATTGTTAGAGAAGTAGAAGTTGTAAAAACTCTGGACTTTGACGAACTACAAAAAATGATGATGAGCATGGGAACTGTAGAAGTATCTAGAACTACTAAGGCCAGTAAAGCCAAAACGACTGCTAAGAAAACAGTTAAAAAAGCCACCAAAAAGAAAGCTCCAGCTAAGAAAAAAGCTCCAGCTAAGAAAGATGATCTTACAAAAATTGAAGGTATAGGACCAAAGATCAAAGGTCTACTATGGGCGGCAAACATTACCACGTTTAAGAAATTATCTAATGCTAAGGTTGGAACACTAAGATCTATACTGGAAAAGGCTGGACCTAGATTCCAAATGCATGATCCAGGTACCTGGGCAAAACAAGCTAAGCTTGCTGCAACTGGGGATTGGGCTAAGCTTAAGACTTTACAGGAAAAATTAGATGGAGGTAAAAAATAGAATAAATAATCTGAGGAGACCTTTTTAAAAGGTCTCCTATTTTGAAAAACTATAACAATGATTGAAAAGAATAAGTTAATATCAAAAATCGCTAGGAGCGCAAAGATTTCTTCTGCAAAGGCGCAGAAAGCATATGAGATAATTCTCAAAGAGGGAAAGGCTTTTAGAAAACAGTCTGTCAAAAATGTAAAAACTAGACAGCAGGTTTCTGTTCCAGTTACAACAAAAACTGCTATCAAAAAAGTTGAACTAAGAAGAGAAGTCCCTATTGTTAAAACTAAAGAAGTTATTAAGACTGTACAGGTGATTAAAGAGGTGCCCGTGATTCAGTACAGAGACAGAATCAAAGAAGTGCAGATCATAAAAGAGGTGCCAGTAGAAGTGATCAAAGAGGTTACATATGTAAATGAGGTGGAGAAGCAAGTGGTAGACCATTCTGCAATTAACAATTGGAAAAAGAAATGTGATCTATTTGAACAACAGGCTAGATTTTATAAAAACGAGCTAGACGATGCAGAAAAGGATTGTTCATGGCTACAAGCCAAATTGAAACGTGCAGAAGCTGACTGCAATAATTACAAAAACCAACTGAACGCTGCAAAAAAAGGCTCTTCTGGACTAGAAGCTAAACTAAAAGCTGCTGAAAAGATGACTTCGTTTTATAAAACTGGGCTTGTAGAGGCTGAAAAGATGTCTTCGTTTTATAAAACTGAACTTGTAGATGCTGAGAAAGATTGTACATGGCTTCAGAGCAAACTTAAAGCAAAGCCAAAAACTATTACTAAAACGGTAATTAAAAAGGTGCCAGTAACTAAAATCAAAACAGTTATTAAAAAAGTACCTGTTGTAAAAACTGTTATAAAAAAGGTACCTGTTACTAAGATTAAAACTGTTATCAAGAAAGTACCTGTTACTAAAATAAAGACAGTTATTAAAAAAGTACCTGTCACAAAGATCAAAACAGTAATCAAAAAGGTACCTGTCTATAAAACTAAAACGGTTATCAAAAAAGTACCTGTTACTAAAATAAAGACGGTTATCAAAAAAGTACCTGTTGTAAAAACTGTTACAGATACTAAAGCGATAGCGAGCTGGAAAAAGAAATATGATTCAGCAAATGGTCTTGCAAGTAAATACGCTAAAGAGATAGCATCACTTAAAAAACAACTTAGCGCTAAGCCAAAAGAGGTTGTGAGAGAAGTGGAAGTCGTTAAGTCATTTGATATGGCAAGATTGCAAAAGATGATGGCAGGCATGGGAACTGTTCAAGTGTCTAGAAAAGTAATAGGAGAAACAAGAACAAAGAAGGATGCCAAAATTGTACAAAGAAGGGAAGTAAAAGCAGGAACAAACGCCAAGGATGATCTGAAAAAAATAGAAGGCGTAGGACCTAAAATTCAGAAACTTCTTAGCTCTGCAGGTATAAATACTTTCAAAAAACTTTCAGACACAAATGAAGCTTCTCTACGGAAAATATTAGACGCAGCTGGTCCTAGCTTTAAATTAGCTGACCCTGGGTCTTGGAAAAAACAAGCCGCACTGGCCTCAAAAGGGAAGTGGGATGATCTTAAAACATTACAGGACAAGTTGATTGGAGGCCGATAAGGCAACACAATTACAGATAAAGGCCATGCTCACACTAACATGGCCTTTTTTTTTTCGCCATTACAACGTCAAAGTTTTTTTTTATATGCTTTTTTAAAGATTAGTATTTCTCAAAATCTTCAGCATAAAAGGCTATTATACCCAAACCATCATTTACATTAGAGTACAATTGCACTGGAGACTGAAACGGATTATCATCTCCAAACTCATCTCTCGCAAATTTGGTCTTTGAAAACCTATAATACGACTCAGACACATTTCTTAGTCTCACATTTAATCTTTTCTTAGCCTCCTCTTTCGACTGATTATGAATTCTCAATGCTATCGTTTTATATTCCCCATCAAATAAATTATCATCAATAATATTTGAATGATATATAGCTCCTCTTGAAACAGAAGGATCCGTTGAATCTGAGTATGTAGTGTTATACTGGGGATGCGTAGGATGTAAACTTTGCTCTATAATAAGCACTTCATAAAATTGCTTTCCTGGAGGATCTTGAAAACTGAAAGAAATTCTACTTCTCTCATACCCTTCTTCATTTACGCCACCATCTTCTTCAAAGCTAATTTCTGCAATCTCTACTTTCTCCGGGAATGATTCAGTAATGTAGGCTCTTGGATAAGAAGCATGTTCAGCAGAAAATGTATAATTTTCTCCAGGAACATAAAATCCTTCCGGAATATCTGCGTGGTAAAACACAGGCGTTTGGCCAAGCTCAGAATATTCTAATACTACTTCTTCACCACTCCCCTCTTTCCTGATGCGAACATCCGCATCAGACAATATTGAACTGTTTATGGGATCATTCAGATTGGCGATTGATACAGTACGTGTTACTGATGCATGAATCACACTGTCTCCTATTCCTATAGTAGAGGAAACAAACATCAGATCCTCTGGCTCAGGTGGATCTATGCTTACTGTAGATTCAAAAAAATCTTCACATGCGCAAAACATAAAAACAACTCCAAGTAAACTATATATTAAACTCTTTTTCATAATCACAATATTTTAAAATTCAAAACTATACGTTACATAGGGTATCAAAGGAAAAAGACTTACCTGCTTTAACCTATACTGCTCTTGAACACCATCGTAAAACGTATCCTGATATATAAAGAATGGATTCTTTCTTGCATACGTATTATATGCGCCTATGCTCCATGTCCTTGAATAATTCTTTTTCTTCTTTACAAAATTTATTCCCACATCTAACCTGTGATAAGACCCCATTCTGTAATTATTTTTTTCTGCATAAAAGCTTTCTAAAAAGGAATCAAATCCTCCAAAAGGAGGTACATTCCCATTCCCATCACCAAAATGCCCTGCAACTTGTGAGTTAGCCAAGGTGACCGCATTCCCAGTACCAAACACCCACGCCGCACTTAGGTTAATGCGCTTTGTCCACTTATACTGTGCAACAAGACTCAAATCATGACGCCTATCATAGCGATAAGGAAATCTTTCTCCAAAATTCAAATCATCAAACTCCCTGTATGTCCAACTCAAAGTATACCCTATCCATCCACTAAATCTACCCTGCTTCTTCTGTAAGAAAAACTCCGCACCATATGATTCTCCATCCCCTTGCGTGATTCTATCTTGCCAATCTGTAAATTCAAATAGTCCAGAACCATCCCTATAGCTCATTAAATTTTTCATCTTTTTATAATACCCTTCTACTGACAACTCATATTCTTTACCTATGTTCTTAGCCAGCCCCGCTGCAAACTGATACGAATCTTGCGGTGCAACCCTCTCTGTAGTAGGTAACCAAAGATCCGTAGGTAATCCTATTCCTTCCAGAGACAATAAATGTATATACTGTCGCATAGTCGCAAAAGATGCCTTCACAGATAACTCATCATTTATAAGAAAACGTGAACTGATTCTAGGCTGCAATGAACTGTAAAATTCACCTTCAACACTGAATGCTGAAGCATGTAATCCCACATTCGTCTTTAGCTTATCTGTTATCTTCCAATCATCTTCTAAATACAGCGCATACTCACCTGCTCTTATATCCTTTTGCCCTACTGTAGTTTCAAACCTATAATTCGTTTCTGTAGCAATATCTCTTAGATTAAAAGATCCTGGTTTGAATTCATGCAAAATAGCACTTGCCCCAAATCGTATAAAATGATTTGGACTAGGCAAATAGTCAAAATCTATTTTTGCAGACACATCATTTATTCCAGACACATAATCCAATGAAATTTCCTGGTAAGCTTTCGTCTCCACATTTTCTTCACCAAAAGAAACGTAGGTATCTAACTCGTACTTACTAAACGTTGCTGTCGTATTACTAAATAACTTTGGGTTCCAGACATGATTCCATCTCAAAGCACTTGTAAGATTTCCCCAACCTAAATTGTTTTCTGTATAATCATTTGTAAACAACTCGTTCTTTTCTCTTGA
This sequence comes from uncultured Saprospiraceae bacterium, assembly GCA_937967615.1. GTDB lineage: Bacteria > Bacteroidota > Bacteroidia > Chitinophagales > Saprospiraceae > CALCMJ01. The sequence continues at coordinate 2,232 of CALCMJ010000003.1, read as the reverse complement.
ATTAAAATAAAATCTGTCATCTCCCAAATACATGCTCAAGTACACCCGGTCTTCAGGAGAAAATACATGATTGATCTTTGCATTGACATCATAAAAATAATAGCCCGTACTTCCTTCAGAGCCTTCATCTTCAAAACCACTTTTGATAAATGGTTTAGCAAGTATATCTATATATGTCCTCCTGCCCGAAATTATAAATGAAGTCTTCTCAGATTTTATGGGACCCTCAAGGGTAAGCTTAGAAGAAACAAGTCCTATAGCACCGCTCCCATGAAATCCCTTGTCACTACCTTCCTTCATATTTATTTCCAATACCGAAGAAAGTCTTCCTCCATACCTCGCTGGAAATCCTCCCTTGATAAGCTTGACATCCTTAATTGCATCTGCATTGAACACAGAAAAGAACCCAAACAAATGTGATGCATTATATACTGGTGTGCCATCCAGAAGAATTAGATTTTGATCTGGACTTCCTCCTCGTACATAAAGACCACTCTGCCCTTCCCCGCCTGACTGAACGCCCGGCAAAAGCTGCAAAGCCTTTAACACATCCACTTCTCCTAAGAGTGCAGGTACATTTTTTATTTGTGCTATCGGAATTTCTGCAATACTCATTTGCGTTTCTTCAGCAATGCGCTTACTTTCTTCAGCAGTAATCGTTATCGTCTCTAACTCTACTGAAGACGATAGAGAAATATTCATCACTGTGTCTCGGTTTAATACAAAAAACCGACTTTCATCTTGATATCCTATGTAGCTGAATTTTAGATTGACTTGGCCCTCAGGAAGTGTAATGCTGTAAAAACCAAAATTATTACTGATCGTTCCATCTAAGGAGTTTTCGTCAAAGACATTTGCGGCGATAAGTTTTTCTCCGCTTTCCATATCTTCTAGATAACCGCTTATGGTGTACTTCTGCGCCTGAATCAATATTGGAAGTAAAAAACAGAAAGACAAACAGCAAGCAACGCTGGTGTTGAATTTGATCATTGGTTAATTTTTCCTTACAAGTCTATATACACTCTAATATATCCTAGAACGCTTCCGCTTGTTGCTTTGTTAACATGAATTTAAATATGAACGGTGAGATTTTAGATAATATTATGATTTGGGCGTGCCCTTCGCTATGCTCAGGTCGGGCTTTTCAGGGATTCTGTCCTGCATAAATGCCGGACCACGCAAGCGTGCCCTTACAATCCCTCACGCAGTACCCCATGCAGAACACTCTTCTACTCCTATTTGATGACATCGTCTATCTTATTATATTTTCCTTCTTCTTCTTTCAGTCTGTATCAAGCTTAATTCTCTACTCGCTTCCCCAGTTACTGAAGTATTTTCCTGTGCCCTCCTTATGAGGTAAGGAATCACTTCTTTGATAGGGCCATAAGGAACATACTTGGCTACATTAAAACCCTTTGCAGCGATATTGAATGTAATATTATCACTCATTCCGTATAACTGACAAAAATTTAAATGTGGATGATCTTTTTGAATGCCTTGCTCTTCAATCAATTGAGCTTGCAAAAGATTGCTCTCTATATTATGAGAAGCACAACATGACCCTATTGTTTTATAATGTTCAACACAATACCGAATGGCGTCATTGTAATCTCTATCCACAGCAGCTTTGTCTTTGTGTATAGGGGATTCCCTTCCTTCTTCTTTAGCTCTATTCCTTTCCTTAACCATGTAAGCTCCTCTTACATTTTTTGCTCCTAAGATATAACCCTTCTCTAAAGCCGTGCTATGGTCTGCCTTGAGTTGATCAAGTTTATCATGCCTATAAATCTGATAAGTGTTATAGACTATGCACTGTTCTTTATTATATTTTTCCATCATCAGAATAACCAAATCATCTATGGCATTCTGCACCCAACTCTCTTCTGCATCAATAAAAACACCCACTCCGTGACTAAAGGCCTTATTGCAAATATCATCTAGTCTATCTATAAGCTTGACCTGCTCTTCTTGTTCTTGATCTGATAGCCTTGTCTTTTGAGAAATTTTTTCCAATAAAGCATTATCCGTTAGAGCTGAAATTTTTACTGAAACTACTGGCACAGAATTATTGGATGCTGCCATCTCAATAGCGCGAATTATTTCTGTCCTTACATTATTAAGTTCTTCTTCAGTAGATTTTGCCTCAGCTCCGTAGTCTAGGATAGTGAGCGCATTGTGCGCATAGAGTTTATCTATTGCTTCTTGACAATCCATAATATTTGTCCCACCACA
>CALCMJ010000002.1 GCA_937967615.1 uncultured Saprospiraceae bacterium | reverse complement strand
TGCATAAATATTATTTCTTAAAAGAGACTTAAAACCTACCTGCATGCGCACGTAGGCAGGTACTACACCTAACGATTATAGTATGTGTCGTCTCTGTGAGCGTAGCGAACAGATATGACATCATCACTTATTGTTACATGCAGTACTCTTTTTTATGCTGCACTTTTTTGACCTTTCAATTTATACTCTCTGCTAAACGCAATTGGCTGCATTTTGAATCGACTACTCAATTTACTAATCATCTTTTTACTTATATTTCGCTTGTAATTTAGTATTTCTGTAATGAGTTGTCTGGAGACATTTAACTGCCGAGCAAGTTCAGCTTTTGACATTTCATTTTCATCCATTAGGTACTGTAGAATTTCAACTGGATTCATATCTTCACTTGTTCCAATTAATTCTATGGTTCGATTATCAAAGTCATCTATTAATAATTCCAATAAATCCAATTCTTCAAAATGCTTTTTTGATTTTTTAAGCATTAAGTTCTCATAAATATTGCAGTAGACGTTATATTGATCTATGCTATGTATTCGTTTGTATTTCATCTTATTGCTATTTAAACATATTTACTTGACAGGCATCAATTTTATCATATTCCATGTGGGTACCAACGAACTTTACAAACAAGATTGAAGTGTTGGATTTGAATAAATATCCACAAATTAATCTGAATTTATTATTCCCAACATTGAATACTATTCTGCTTTGTTTGGACTTTTTGCAGGTTAATAAATCGCTATTTTGAAATGCTTTGACTAACTCTTGAGGAGTCTTACTGCCTTCTGCAAATTTCAATCGCCGTCTAAAATCTTCAAATGCTTTCAACATTTTCTTGTCAGCTGCACATGTCAACAATACATTGGACCATTTAATTACTCTAATCTTCACAAATCAAAGCTACAATTTTAAATTCATATTGTCAACATTTTGTGAACATTGGTTTTCGTATTGCACCTAACAACGATTATAGTCCATAAGTTTTTGTTAGATTGTGGCAAGGGAAGAAGTAGTACAATCTACCATCTTCGTTGTATCTTTCACGTAAAGAACTTACAACTGACGGCATATACCGGGGCGTTAGCTATCATTAACCATAGCCCCCCTCCAAAATCCCTTTTCAAAAAATTAGATTTTCTCTGGTATATCAAATTAACAATTAACGTTCACTAATGATTTTCACCTTGTTAGACAACAAGAGAAGAGTTAATACTATATAAGTACTATTATACTTAAATAAGCACAGTTATATTTAAATAAGTACTGTTATAATTAAATAAACACTATTATATTTAAATAAATAAACCCACTATTTAATTATATTGCTAAATATTTAAATAAGAGCTATCTTTGTATTATAATATTTGGTATGAAAAAATTTGACTCAGGAATTTATAAGCAGCAAGGAAGCTATAAAAGCTTTCAGCCCAATTTCATTAATAGGTCATGGACAATCGATAATATGGAACTTTTAAAGCTCTTAAGTCAAGCTGATAGACAAATCGGAAGACTTGACATGTATTCCGAATATATACCGAATATTGATATATTTATTAGCATGCATGTTCTTAAAGAGGCTACTCAATCAAGCAAAATAGAGGGCACAAATACGAATATGGAGGAGGCTATTTTAGATAAGAAAGACATAAGCAGTGAAAAAAGAGATGACTGGCAAGAAGTTCAAAATTACATAAGTGCACTGCATAAATCCGTAGAAGACCTTAATAACCTCCCATTTTCAACAAGGTTAATTACGAAAGCACATAAAATTCTATTACAGGGAGCCAGAGGTAAACACAAATTACCAGGTGAATTTAGAAAAAGTCAGAATTGGATAGGTGGCGCATCAATTGATGATGCAACCTTTGTACCGCCTGTTCATAATTCTATATCAGAATTAATGAGTGATCTAGAAAAATTCGTTCACGATGAAGAATATTACTTTCCAGATCTGCTGAAAATAGCATTAGTCCACTACCAGTTTGAAACAATACATCCCTTCTTGGATGGCAACGGAAGAGTTGGTAGATTGATGATAACACTTTATCTAGTTGAAAAAGGAATATTGAAAAAACCGATACTTTACTTATCCGATTTTTTCGAAAGAAATCGAGAATTATACTACAATAACCTAACATTAGTGCGAACCCAAAATAATATAGAACAATGGTTTAAATTTTTCTTGGTCGGCATAATTGAAACTGCGAAAAACAGCATAGAAACTTTTGATAAAATTCTAAAGCTTCAAAAAGAAACCGAAAATAAAATTCAAAAGCTAGGAAGTAGAGCAAACAATGCAACATTAATTGTAAACTATCTATTCCAAAGACCAATAATGAATGCGAAGAAGGCCAAAGAAATAACTGGTCTCTCAATGCCATCAGTGTATACCCTTTTAGACGAATTAGAAAAAATAAAGATACTTGTAGAAATTACTGGAGGTAAACGAAGTAAACTATATTCATTTAGACAATACATTGGATTATTCAAATAAAAAACAATAGCTAACAACAAGTGTAGGTCACATAGTAAATCACCCACAGGGGTTTTATTTAAATTTAGATTGCGATGATTAAATATAAAATATTTGTTTTGTCAGTAATCATTTGTTTGTGTGGTTGTAAGAGTTCAGATCCAACTGGACTAAAGGACTTTCATTTAATTACAAGTCAAAAATAGATTCCATGCGCCTAATTAATAAGGATTTAATAATAGCTCCACATATTGACCTAATTGATCTAACCATCATTTCTAAAGAAGTAAAACCGTACTCTCCTCAGCCAGTACTACACCTCCCTACAAAGTCTTTAGATAGTTTAGTCAAAAAGATGAAAGTTATCAAATAAAAGTTCTTGTTCATTTCATCATATAAGTATCGCACATCAAAAAAAATAGCCCAACTATACCGTTGAGCTATAAAAATATATTCTTGGTCCTTTTAGAAGTAACTATTAGTTACCAGCACGTTTTGGACGTTTAGTACTTTTTGTGCTTTTAGCACCATTCGTATTATCATTAGTTTCAACACTTCTTGAAGTACTTGCTCTCTTGCTTTCATGGGCTCCACCTTCAACAACTTTAATTAATGTTCCAGCTTGAACTTGATCTGTAAGTAACATTCCATTCAGTATGCTAAACTCATTCAGTCTTGACGTATGTACCTTTCCTGCTAATAGAGCTTCCTTCAATGTTTTTGTTGCTGGAACAGAGATCACATCAATTCTCTCAGGTTGTACATTCAATTTAGACGGATCGTTCAAAGCTTTAAACCCTCTAAATGTAGATTCAAAGGAATTATAATATCTATTAAAATCTGCCTTTAAAGACATACCGTGAAACTTGTAAATATTTTGTCCTTGCTGAATAAAGTAACTTAATATTCTTATAGTTTGCCCTTGCTGTCCATTTTGCGCAGGTGTCACCTGATCAGAAATCATTGCGATCGCAGTAAATCCATTTACAGTTGTACGTTGCGATTCAACAACAGTTAATTTCCCATTTTGTACTTCAGTTTGTGCCACTTGATCCAGGGAAGAACCCTGCCCTAGAGTAAACTGTATCATTGCCTTTCCATCTTTTGGTCCTATCATAACAGCTGCTGGAGAATTGATTAAATTCCAGTTACTAGGATAAGGAAACAAAAACTTTAACGCAGGATGATAAAACACATAGTTCTCAGTATATCCCTGTCGGGGATCTTCACCATATACTATTCCATCAATCAATCTTAAATATTCGTTTCTATTAATTATAAAGTGATCAAAATTTGCAATCTTCTGAATATTGTCAGACATCTCATGCACTTTGTTAAACCTATCCGCAGGATTTGGATGTGTTGATAAAAATGTAGGAATAGATTGTCCAGAGGCTTCTGATAATCTCGAAAGGGTCTGAAAAAATCCAGCCATTTCATGCGAATCATATCCTATCTGACTCGAATACGTTACACCTAATAAATCAGATTCGCTCTCCGCATCTCTACCATTTTTTAGAAGTAGTAAGCCCATAGCCTGTCCCGCTGCGTCACCCATGCCCCTAAACGTTTCAGAAAATATCATGCCTGCCATCATCCCTACTTGAGCGAGCATGCCTTTACTATATTGTTTAGCCGAATGTCGGGCTGTCACATGACCTATCTCATGTCCAAGCACTCCAGCGAATTGTGCTTCATTATTAAAATGGGCTAAAATTCCACGCGTAAAATAAACGGGACCACCTGGCAAAGCAAATGCATTTATAACCGGAGAGTCTAATACCTTAAATGTATATGGCAGATCTGGTCTGTGAGAGATTGCCGCCATCTTTTTACCTTTTTCTTGAATAAACGCCTGAATCTTAGGATCATCATACAATCCAAATTGTGCGACAATGCTAGGATCTGATGATTTGCCCATTGAAATCTCTTGTCCTTCAGACATGAGAGAAAATTCACGTTTGCCAGTAACAGGGTTTCTGCTACAAGACATCATGAGGGAGGTTGTAAGAAGTATTAATAGTAATCTAAGCATCCTTTATATGTTTTATTAAAGATTTAACGCGTTTATCACGTAAAAGTACGTCCTGTTTACGTTACTTTGAATAAGAATTGATCTAAATTCTCGTTATATTGATTGAAAAGCTTGCTACATTGATAAAACCAAAGTGAAAAAATTAGTTCCATCCATATTTACTTCTTTTAATCTACTCTGTGGATTCTTTGCAATTTTATGCGATGACATAAGAATTGGATCCATTTTTATCCTTTGCTCCCTATTCTTTGATGCATTTGATGGTTTGGTCGCGAGAATGCTCAATGTATCTTCAGAAATTGGAAAAGAATTAGATTCTCTGTCGGATTTAGTAAGTTTTGGGGTTGCTCCTGCTTATCTATATATACTGATCAGCCCTTTTGATAATATGTGGAAGTATGTCCCTGCATCTATTTTTGTAGTCGCTGCTGCTGTTAGGTTGGCAAAATTTAATTTACTTCCGGCGTCTAAATATTTTAAAGGAATGCCAACGCCTACAGCTGCTTTTTTCTTGATAGGTGTCTTATTAGCAGTGTACTATGGCGATAATTTTATTTACGACCTTTCAAAAGACCCAGCATTCTATGCCATGACGCCTATAATTCTTAGTGGCTTAATGAACAGTAATTTCAATATGTTCTCTTTGAAGTCAGTAAATTCAGGGATGTTCATTGATAAGTTGTTTCCAGCCTCTTGCTTTCTAATGTTCCTAATACTTCTTTTTACAAATCCTGAATTGGCCCTTCCTGTAAGTACTCTATTCTACCTTACTCTTTCTGTGGTACATAACCTTATGACTCGCAATAGGTAATAGAGCTACCCTCCTTAGAACTAAAATAACTACTTTTGCGTTCTAGAATCAATAGAAAAACGCATTTAATGGCAATACGTATAACAGACGAATGTATAAACTGTGGAGCATGTGAACCAGAATGCCCAAATAATGCTATTTATGAAGGTGGCATTGAGTGGTCTATGTCAGAAGGCACAGGGGTCACAGGAGATTATACTCTTGAAAATGGTAAAATAGTAGATGCTAACGATAAACAAAGCCCAGTTGATGACGAGGTCTACTTTATTGCACCTGATAAGTGTACTGAATGCCAGGGATTCCATGAGGAACCTCAATGCGCTGCAGTATGTCCAGTAGACTGTTGTATACCAGATGAATTAAGGAAAGAATCTGTTGAGGAGCTCTTATCCAAGAAAGAGAGATTACATCTCTAAAAGTTTCATTCTTATTATCTACATGTTAAGAATTCTAAATTCCTAACCATGACTCATAGTCATCTTCAATCACTACCAATTTCCGTCCAGGTTTGGTGAAAAGTGATTTGATGAATGCTGAGATTTTTCTCATTATGTTCATTTCTAAATAGGATTATTAATGTTCACTATTAAGACGTAAGAACTTTGAAAAAAGATGCGTGCTAACGCAGTATTTTATCAAATAATTTGATAACTCAGGGTTAACCCTTAGACTTTTATGCGCAAATGTAAAATAGTTCACATTCCATAATGACTTATCACTGGTATTACGGAGGCAAATTCTTACTATTGACTGCGTGAGCTGCCTGGAGGATGTAGTCCCAAAGGGACCGAGCATGATTGCGAGTCCGGAAGGGAGCGACCCGAATGGAATGAGGGTCACGCCCAAAAAATAGTGGCAATGTAAGACCTTCTTTTTGTAAATGTCTTAGTTAATACTGTTCTAATTGTTCCAAAGATTCTCAGGATACCTCCCTGCCTTTATTAAAGCATTCAGTTTTTCAATTACGAATGGTTTATCTTCTTGATACGTCACTCCAAACCAATCTGAATCTGAGGGAATGAGCTTAACATGAGAAAATGATTCTTTTTGCATACTATCAAGTACCTGTGGAATGTAAAATTCAGATTTTAATTCTTGCCCTTCTTCCTTCAAGAATTGCTTGAATTTATCTTCTGTATAATCAAAATAACTAGGCATAAAACCAAACATATTCATAGACACAAGTGTGTCCTTTTCAAGATAGGAAACCCCTTCTGAAGTTGGATATGAGATTTTTCCATCTTGGGTCCATCCTATCTTCAATGTTTCTTCAATGTTTGTGAGATTTCCATCATCATCTGCAAAACACACACCTCTATTCACCGTCCCATGGTCAGATAGGGTGTTCTTTAGAAAATAGCCAATGATGCAATAATTGTTTTCTTTAAGATTTGAGCCATCCATCAGGAAGTCAGCAAGACTTTTATACGCACTCTGCCCATAATAATCATCTGCATTAATTATAGCAAAGGGCTGGTCTACCACCTCTTTGGCCACTTGTACTGCATGAGCTGTTCCCCAGGGCTTGGATCTTTCTGGATTAAAGTTAGACCCAAAAGGAATCTTAGTAAGCTCCTGTGTCACAAAACACAATTCCACCTTAGATTCTAGTTTATCTCTGAATACTTTTTCAAAAGCGGTCTTAAAATGCTCTCTGATAATAAATACAATTTTCCCAAATCCAGCATTTATTGCGTCATGTATAGAATAGTCAATAATGGTCTCTCCATTGGGCCCAAAGGCATCCATTTGTTTAAGTCCTCCATATCTGCTTCCCATTCCAGCAGCAAGAATTACTAATGCAGGTTTTTTCATCTTGTTTATTTTTTGAACAAATATAAAGGAATAAAAAAACTCCTGACAAGTGTAAATGTCAGGAGTAATTATATGGTGTCAGCTTGCCTTTTTCTTTCCTAATTAATCCACATGGACTCTAGGTGAAAGATACCAGGCATTATTACTGATTGTATTTCTAACTTTGTAGATATATTCTCTCAAATCTACATCTGAACAATCAAAGACAATACCTACTCGGGTTAGATTTCCACTAACTTCTGTATATGTCTTATACCCATTGCGCTCAAGTTTTCTTACCATTTTTAATACGTGGCTGTTTCTTTTGAAAGATCCTGCAACAATGGTGCACTCTTCTGGTTCATACACCAAATCTTCAAGTAAAATTACTTCAGTGCTGTTCTTTTGTTCTTCAGCTAATGCAGCTCTATCCGCATTGTCAGATTGCGTATCTGACCCTTGTCCATTCGATGTTACATCTTCCCCTCCTTTTACATCATCCGCATCATCACTGGAACTTACAGCATCAATACCATCGTCAACTGTGCCTTCAATATTATCTGCAACACCTCCGATATCGTCACTGCAGTATTTAAAAAACCCTGCTATGCCTGCTAAAAGAGCAAGTAACAAAAACAATGGAATAATAAGCTGTCTGCAACCCCCTTTTTCATCCTCATAGTATCTTCTTTCTGGAGTAGCTGCTGCCACGTTCTTTGTTTGTTCTGAACTTGTAATAGAACTAGAAACAGATTTTGTCTCTGAACTTTGTGCTGCTTTTACTGGAGCTGTATACTCCGTTTTTGCAGGTGCCGTGTACTCCGTTTTTGCAGGTGGAGTATATTCCGTTTTTTTAGGTGCAGTATACTCTGTTTTAGCAGGTGGTATATATTGTGTTCTTTCAGGTGGCGTGTATTTTGTTTCAACAGGAACCTTAGGCTCAGACTTTACCGGTGGTGGTGGTGGTGGTGGTGGTGGTGGTGTCTTTGCAGGTGTTGATGAAAAAGCACTTGTACTTGCAGCTGTAGTTTTACTTGGTTTAGTAGTAGGACCTTTGGACAGCTTTGTAGAAGACATGCGCTTTTTAGGCTTGCTTGTAACTTTAGCAGGTCTGCCTGCTTTTGGGGTCACCTTTTTAGTTGTTTTCTTTACTTTAGGCGCAACTGCCTTAGTTGTCTTTGTTGTAGTTAATTTTTTAGGTCTGCCTACTGACTTTTTTGTCGTTGTCGTAGTCTTTTTAGGTCTCCCTACTGTTTTCTTTGCTGTGCTTGTAGTCTTTTTAGGTCTCCCTAATGAAGTTTTCTTTGTTGTAGCTTTCTTTTTAGAGCTAGCTAATGTCTTCTTCCTTGTAGCTGTTGCTTTTTTAGGTCTCCCTACTGCTTTCTTTGCTGTGCTTGTAGTCTTCTTTGGTCTGCCCACAGATTTTTTAGCTGCAGAACTTACAGTTACTTTACGTGCAGTTGTTGTTGCCTTTTTAGGTCTTCCTGCCTTTTTCTTCGTAGTAGAACTAGCCTTAGTTTTACTCGTTGTTCTAGTAGTCGTTTTTGGTCTACCTGCACTTCTCGTTGTTTTGCTGGTAGCTCTCTTTTTAGGACTGGCACTCGTTTTTCTTGTCGTTGCCTTTTTTGTTGCAGTCCTCTTTTTAGCGCTTGTACTTTTTGATTTCGTCGATTTACTTGTTGTACTCGCTTTGTTTGTCGTTTTGCTTGTGGATTTCCTTCCCTTTAATATAGGAAGAGCCCCAAATACACTATTCTCAAGTGATTGTATTGGCTCAAAATCCATTCGCCCTGTGTCTTTTATATAGATACGGCCCAGATCTTTAATCTGTACCTCTTTATGCTTTTTAAGTCCAGCTGCCACATTTTTAGAAAAAACTTGAACTGCTTTTTCTGCTTTGGCTTTTGAAATTCTGTACCTGCGTGTCAGATAATTCGTCAGAACGCTATTTTCTTCATAGGTTTTGTTAAACCCAAAGTTTGCAATAGGTGGCAAAATCTCTTTTGTCCTCTTATCTCGTCTTGACGGTGTAACTTTGACCTTAAAGGCACCAATACCAGGTACATCTGTCCTGTATTTCTCTTCTAAGATCAACCGAATTGCTTTTCCTACATTTATATTCATCAGATACAATTATTATGATTTCACTATGAAATCATGCATTATAAATCAATAAGAATACCAAAAATCCATAATTCTTAAAGAATACGTTTAAATAAGCATAAGCCAACTTTTACAGTTGGTATATTTGCCAATTGTTATTAGTCAAAAAACATTCCAATTTTTGTGAATAGAGAAAAATCAAGTCAACTTTTTGCAGAAGCAAAGAAAATGTTCCCAGGTGGTGTACATTCTCCCGTACGTGCTTTTAAGTCCGTAGAGGGAACTCCTCTTTTTATTGAGAGCGGCAAAGATGCAGTAATACAAGATGCTGATGGCAACAGCTATATAGACTTTTGTTGCTCATGGGGTCCCTTAATCCTAGGACATGCACATCCTAAAGTTTGTGCGTCAATTATAGAAACTGTAAAAAAAGGCACTTCTTTTGGTGCCCCTACTGCACTAGGAAATAAAATAGGCAAACTTATTTTAGAAAATAATCCTTTTTTAGAAAAAATTCGGTTTGTCAGTTCTGGAACTGAGGCAGTGATGTCTGCATTAAGATTAGCACGCGGATATTCTGGCAAAAAAAAGATTGTCAAATTTGAAGGATGCTATCATGGTCATGTGGATAGTCTCTTAGTGAAAGCTGGAAGTGGCCTGGTTACATTTGGTGAAAGTACATCTGCTGGAATCCCTGAGGAATTTGTAAGAGAAACATTAGTGCTTCCATTAAATGACATTCAAGGATTAAAAGACATTCTTGAAAAACAGGGGGATGACATTGCTTGTATAATTATAGAGCCTGTACCAGCGAATAATGGTCTACTCTTACAAGACCGTGACTACCTAGTACAGCTTAGAAAGCTTTGCGATGATTATAAGGTTCTTTTGATTTTTGATGAGGTTATCTCAGGGTTTAGGGTAGGTTTCGCTGGGGCATCTGCGTACTATTCAATACAACCAGACATCATTACATATGGTAAGATCATAGGTGGTGGTATGCCTGTGGGCGCATATGGTGCAAGCTCAGAAATCATGTCCTTTATAGCTCCAGAAGGTCCTGTCTATCAGGC
>CALCMJ010000001.1 GCA_937967615.1 uncultured Saprospiraceae bacterium | reverse complement strand
GCAATTGATGCCTGTCTTAGCATTCAGTTTTGCATCTATTATGGAAACAGTATTGAAGAGTAAAATTAAAACGACTGCCTACTTTATCTTTCTATCAATTTGTATTTTTTTGAATTTTTGGATAACACACCACGCTCATCTTGGAAAGTTTTTTTACCCAGAACAAATGACACAAAATTTTTACATGCATGTACTAGGAAAAAACACTTCCAGTCAACATGCTGTTAAATTATTAGATACTGGACATTTTTTCAATGGATTTAGAAAGGATGTTCAAGAACTCTATTTTAATGATTTCGAGAACGATTCTCAATTTAAAACATGTGATGAACATGTGATACGGGGTTCAAAAAGTATATGCTTAAAGCATGATCGCCAGTATACACCTAAAGTAGATATTTCTACGAAAAACATGAAGTATGACTGGTTGCGCGTAAGTATTTCAGCCAAGCAAATTGATAAAGAATGGTCTATTTGGAAAAATGCACAGCTCATCGTGGAGTTGTACATGGATGAAACTAAAGTAGATCAAGAAATGATAAGAATCCAACGACTACTTCCTGATAATAATACGAGAGACATCTACATAGACGTAGAAAATAAAAAGCCACATAATAATCTGAAAGTATATATATGGCATGGAGACTCTAACACTCACTTAGTCCTTGATAATTTAAAAATAGAAAGTTTTAAAGAATGATTATAGAGGCGTGTGTAGAAAATTTAGAACAGGCGATACTTGCAGAAAAAAATGGAGCGCATCAAATTGAATTGTGTGCTAGGTTAGATCTTGGTGGAATAAGCCCTCCTATTTCATTGGTAACAAAAGTTTTAGAGCATATTAAAATTCCAGTTAAAATAATGCTACGTCCTAGAGGTGGAACCTTCCTCTACTCTGAAAATGAAATGGAGATAATCCAAGATGAAATTCACTCTTACTCAAATATCTTAATTGATGGCTTTGTCTTTGGTTGTCTTGATCATAATTCTAATCCTAACCTTAGTCAAGTCAAACGCATTTGTTCTTGGATTTCTGGAAAAAGTACGACATTCCACAAGGCAATTGACGAGTGCACTAACATCTTATCTGCATTAAAATCTTTAGATGGATCTGGTGTAGAATACGTCTTAAGTTCAGGAGGAAAAAGGACGGCAGAAGAAGGTTCAGAAGTTTTAATTCAGATGCAAGAACAAAGTGATATTAAGATCATAGCAGCTGGAAAGATTACAGACAAAAATCTATATGCCTTAGACTCAAAACTGAATTTAAAATATTATCATGGAAGAAAAATTGTGGGTTCTTTAGATTAAATCAAAGAATATGTCTAAATCCAAATCCTACATTCAGTTCTATTTCTTCATTCAACTCTGACCAGCCTAGATCTATATGAATAGGGCCCAAGGGGGTGCTGTATGCTCCTAGAATTCCGAAGGAATACGTAGATAGATTTTTCTCTGTCTCATATGCATAAGAAAGATAGTTTCTCCCATACACATAGCTTGCAGATACGCCAAAATACACTCTTGGTAATATTTCTCTTCGGAAAATTTGATTTATAAATACATGTGATCCTAAGATTAATTCTGAGTCATCAAAGCCAAGCATACCAAAATGTTTTGTCTTAGTCTGTGATGGTCCTCCAAATCTCATATGATCAGAAAACATATCAATTGAAGTAAATTTCAATGAACTGTGCGTCTCAGATACAAGCTTGTTGACTATTGGAAAATAAAATGCACTTTTCAATTGCAAAGAAAAATAGTTACGTTGGTCTAAGAGATTGAAAAACTTGTCTCCATCTTCTATTTCTCTATCTATACTATTTGTGAATATATAATCAGCTACAAAATTTACATCTATTCCTTTACTAGGAAACAGCCTGCTCACAATATTCGTGTACTGTGTTTCTATTCCTACAGATTGTCGTATTGTTTTATATGAATTAAAATCATCTGTCTTTAATAATTCAGGAAGATAATTTTCGTATAAGATCTTGTATTGGAAAGCAATCAATGTATTCTTGGTCAGTTCTTGATGCACTCCTGCGGAGAGATGACTTTCATAAGTTCTATAGATTCTATCTAAGTCATTATCAATATGAAATGGTAAATGATAGTTTTCCCATTTTGAATCTATATTCAAAAGTGTATTGGAAAAATGCTTAAATCTTTTTTGATAATTAAGCAGTATCCCTGGCTTTTCTGAAGCGCGTGCTGAATAAAATAATCTAGATGCTTTACCCAGAACATTTCTTAGTTCGCCTGAAAAAATCAGACTCGTGTTATAATGTTTAAATCTATTTATATTCAAGCCAAGGGTAAAAGGGGGAGCTAACTCTGTATTAATCTCAAGACCTAATCCATCTTCTTTTTTAAAGAATGCATAATTTACTCTTGAAAAATTATGTGTTCCGTAGATATCAGAAATGCCGTTTTCAATATCAATAATAGAAACGACATCCCCTGTTTCAATATTCAGTTTTTTCCTAATAAGTTTAGCATAATATTGGTCCGTCTCATTTAATTGTATTTCTGAGATGAGTAAATTTTCTGGTGTCTCCAAAGCGAGGACTTTCTCCTTTGGCGGAAATGCATCAAGAGAATCTTTTAGGTTTTGAAATTCTTTGGCATGTGCTTTTGCAGCATTGTACCCTTTCTGAATAAAAAACGCATAATCTGAGAATGCAAATAGTCCTTTTTCTTTCACATCAGGAATGATATAGATATCTACGAGTTCAGCCTGTCGTTCAGAATCCAAGATATTAGAAATAATTCCAGCTTGTAATAATATAGTGTTAATGGAGTTTAACTCCTCTTTTTTAAATTTTTGCTTACCTACATTTACACCAATAACAATATCTGCTCCCATTGCAATATTTTCTTGCACAGGAAAATTTCTAATCAGACCGCCATCCACCATCAGTCTATGATCAATTTCTATAGGAGGAAATACTGAGGGAATTGCCATACTTGCTCTTACGGCTTTTCCTAGATACCCTTCTTCTTGGACGTGAACACTCCCCTCTGCTATATCAGTTGTCACACATCTAAATGGAATTTTAAGGCTATCAAAATCCTCAATAAAGTGTGCGGGGCAGAATAATCTGTTTAGAATAAGATCTAATTTTTGACCACCTATAAGCCCTTGAGGTAATTGTATTTTGTTTTGTTTCCAAATCAAACTGAAGGGAATCTTTTGCGCATACTTTCTTTCAGAAACTGTGATTTCATCCAAAGGAATAGTATTACTTAATAGAATACGCCAGTCCAATTTTCCAGAAAGTTCTTCCATGAGATACGAGTCATATCCCATTGCCTTTAATCCTCCAACAACGGCCCCCATGCTTGTACCGGTAATATAATCAATGGGCAGGCCTATCTCCTCTAAATACCGAATGACACCTATATGGGCAAAGCCATGTGCTGCACCTCCTGAGAGCGTCAGTCCTATCCTTGGTCTTTGGGGTATTGTATCTTGTTTTGATACTATGTTATCTTGTGCCTGGAGCCCCAAACTTATCAGAATAGATAGAAAAAACGTTAGATGTTTGATCATAAATGCATTGTGGTATAGTCCTTAAAATTAACTTTTATTCCACTACTATATGAATTTAATGGAGTTTTAGGAATTTATTGCTTCAGATGAATGTATCTATACTATCTAGCCAATTTTTGCCTTTTTTTTATCTAAAAACAAATTTAACATGAAGAATATTTTACTTTTTGTGGGAATTGTAAGTATAAGTGCAATGTCTTGCAAGACCTTAGCGACTATGATAAGTCCTACTAGCTTTGAAACAGTTGCTGCACTTAAAGAAGTCTTAAACAGTAGTGCTTTCAAAGCTCTTAAGAGGATAAACTCATTGAACGATGGTGGTACAGGCTTACTACCTTCCCAACTCCAACCCGTTCTCAGTACTTTAAAAACTCTGGGACTAGGAACTGAAATAGACCAGGTGACGAGGCATATTTCTAATGCTTCACAAGTCGTAGGCAAAGAAAGTGCGTTGATCATGAAAGATGCTATTGCAGATGTGAGTTTCACTGATGCTGCGTCTGTGGTTGTAAGTGGAGGCGATGCAGCAACTTCTGTACTTAAGCAAAAAATGTACGGAAGCGTAAAAAAGCGATATAGTACAAGATTAGATCAAGAGTTAGGTAAAACGGATGCACTCAAGTATTGGCCAATGGCTGCAGGAGCATATAATTTATTTGCAAAGGAAAAAGTAGACAGTTCGCTTTCTGACTTTCTAGCTGAACGAGCAGTTGATGCTGCTTTTCTAGGGATGGGAGTTGAAGAAAAGAAGATCAGAACCGACTATAAAAGTTTAGGGAGTTCTGTTGTTACAAAGGTATTTGATTATTATGGAAAGAAAGGATCAAGGAAGAGTTAAGAGTTACGCGTAACAGATTATAGTATACTGTATTTGCGAATAAGTAATGATATAAAAGAAAGCCCCGAGTGTATTCTCGGGGCTTTTTATATAGAAAGAAAAAGGGTGTTATACATAGATTAAGGTAAAGATAAGCTGGGCTAGCGCCCAGCTTTATCTAACGAATACCACAACAAAATGACTTTAGAGACAAAGGCTAATTTTTCACACAGGTGTCATAATGTTTTTGGATGAACCAGATTAATATCATGGTTAGGAGTATTAAAAGATTATTATCCATGTTTTTGGGTTTTGGGTTTTTAGGATTTTGGGTGAAAAAATTTAGGCTGCTGAATTATTAAACCTAAAAGGTAGCTCTAAGGATTCCAAAAAAGATTTAAATTCAATCAAGCCGTGTTTAGTAAAAAACTCTTCGCTTAAGAGTTGTTTTAAAGCCAATCTATTACTCAAGTTTACTTGCGGATAGAGTCTTTGTAAGCTATTCTTGAGTTCAAAAAGATAGTGTGAGTCAATAGCTAAGAAGAGGGAGTAGTTTTTTGACCCAAACAGGTCAACTACTTTTTTATCCTGTCTTGCTTCAATAACTAGGTTGCCGTCTAAGCTGTAATCAATATTCCATGATGCATTCATAATTCAAGGTTTTGTGTGTGATAATTAAATTATAATACAAGGATAGGATTCATCGTGCAGTATATTTGCATGATTGTTTTAATAGGGTTTGGGGTTCTGAATTATGAATTATGATCTGAATGAAGAATGAAGAATGTAGAATGTAGAATGTAGAATGTAGAATGTAGAATGTAAAATTAGAATGAAGAATGTAGAATGTAGAATGTAGAATGAAGAATTAGAATGAAGAATGTAGAATGTAGAATGTAGAATTAGAATGTAGAATGTAAAATGTAAAATGTAGAATGTAGAATGAAGAATGAAGAATACAGTTATGGGAAGATGCAAAAAGAAATCCTTGTGTTCCATCAGTTATAGTTTGTTTATACAGAAGCAAGGCAAAAAAAATACTTAGTCTAGGTTTATTCACTTCATACAACTATTTTATATGGGATATAATAGTGCGTCAAAGAAATTGCATAAACAACATGGAGGGTTTAGTGTTCCTGAGACGGCACGGCTCTGGAATACCGAGCGAAATAAGCGAGCCCGTAATACTGTGGTCTTTGCGAGCACCACGTGCGAGGAAAGATATGCCCTAATCCTCCTTTAAATTTTGTTCAGAAGTTCATATTTCATTATCATGCATTATATTTACACGATGGTTACTTCTAAGAGAAATATATAAATATGCCTACAAATAAGCATGCCTTAATACGCTACCGTGTCATTGACAGATCGTTGCGTAATATTGATAGACAATGGAACTGGTCTACGCTAGCAGAAGCTTGTGCAAAAGAAATCCAAAAGACTACTAATCAAAAGTTAAGTCTGTCTGAACGCACAATTAAAGGTGACATTGCAGCTATGCGCACGGATGAAGCTCTAGGTTACTACGCCCCCATCGAATACGACAGAAAGGAAAAATCCTATTATTACTCGGATAGAAATTATTCCATAACTGAAGCGCCGCTGAACAAATCAGATAGTAATGAATTAAAGTCAGTATTGTCTATGCTTAGGCAGTTTACAGGATTTAGACACCTTGAAGGTATAGAGAATATTATACATAAGCTTGAACTCTTGGTTTATGAATCCAGAGGTGAGGAAAAGCAAATTGTGCAGATAGAACAAGCGAGTAATGTGCCTGGGCAAATGTGGCTGGATACGCTGTATATGGCTATCAAAGAAGAAACAGCTCTTTCATTAAGCTACAAGGCATTCAATAAAGAAGAAAGCACGTTTGTGATCAGTCCGTACTTATTAAAAGAATATAAAAACAGGTGGTTTCTCTACGCACAGAATCACCAAAAGTCTGCATTGAGAACCTATGGTCTTGAGCGCATCACAGCGCTACGTCCAAGTCTTCAAAAATATAAAATGACAGAAAATTTTAATCCTGATGCGTATTTCAAAGACATTATAGGTGTGGGGCTTGATCCTTCTAAAAAAGCTGTAGATGTGGAGTTAGAAATAAGTGGAAACACGATTCACTATTTTAATACTCAAAAAATTCATCATTCTCAAAACTGTATTTCACAGAGTAAAACAAAACATGTATATTCTTTCAAACTTATTCCTAATTATGAACTGGAGAGTTTGATCCTGTCTTATGGTGATGATGTGCGGGTACTAAAACCTATCAGCTTAAAGAATAAAATTTCGAAGCGCATAAAGAATATGGCTTCGAAATCTTAATTTATTTTTCTAAAATTTTAAGTAGGTCTTGCGCTTGTTTGTGATTATATCCTTTTGTCTGGATAAGAGATTGCAGTACTTGGATGGCTGCTTGTTTATTATCAGATTTTACATGTGCAAGTGCTGTATACCATTCTGATCTATCTATGCGTAACTTTGACTCATGCAATGTTTTAAAGCTCGCTAATGCAGCTTCCGTATGTCCTGTCTCCATTTCTGCTATTCCTTTTGCTAGGAGGACATCCATGTTATTAGGGTCTCCAATAAGTATAGCTTGTGCAAGTGGAATAGAAGCCTCATAATCAGCGGCATTGAAACTTTTTTCAAAAGAAGCATAATCTATATTCTGTGTAGATTTACTTACAAGGGCTAACTGCTCATACTTAAAGAAATCATCAACGCTTTGTGTATTAAAGCTTGTAGAGAAAAATTTCACAAGCCCCATTATGATAATAAGACTAGCTGCTAGAGGAAGATATCTTCTCAAGCTGAAGGTCTTAATAGACTTTTCTTTAGCATGAATACTCTTCAGAGTATGTTTAAGAGCATCTACCTCTGCGTTAGGAGGTGCAATAACAGGAATAAGGTTTTTATAAATTTCAAGTTCTTTAGCTAATTCAGAGTCAGCTTGCAGTTCCTGCTCAAAAGCAATTTTTTCCGCATCTTTCATTGAGTCGGCAATGTAATTTTGGATTTTTTCGTAAGTAATAAATTCTTTTTCAGTCATTTCAAATTTCATTGAATCTCTGGTCATCCCGGACCATCTTAATTAATTTTTTCTGACATAGATGCTTTCTTTTTTTTGCTGCTCCTTCACTTACCAGTCCCAACTCATCTGCGATTTGTTTGAACTTTTTTCCTTGAAAAAACAGATTTAAAATCGTTTTGCAAGCTTCATCCAGTTTTGAAAATTTGCTGCGATACAAATCCATCTTCTCTGCTTCAATCATTCCCTCTTCTATGCCATTCTCATCACTAAATGTATCTCTACCCTCGATGGTTACGTTTTTTCTAGATTTCTTTTTTATTTCGTTGCTCCATTTGAATTTGCAAATTCCGTACAGGAAGGAATAAAATGAGCTAGTTAATTGAAAATCAGGGGTTTTGGCCTTCTTAAGTATGAGGACTAGGGCCTCTTGAAAAATTTCCCATGCATCTTCTTTTTCCCCACCATTTCTGAATATCATTATCTGAATCTTAGGATAATACGTATCATAAATTTCTGTAATGATAGTCTTATCGTTGTTCAAGAGCGCATTAATATAGGACTGGTCGTTTGACATGAGGGGTCAGGAATTATAAGATTGCTTGCTTTATCGTGTGTAAATCTGGTTTTGTGCGTCTAAAACGCTAAAATTAGCTTTATTTTTTAGGTATTTGTAATAAGAAAGTAGAATACGGATGAAAAATAGTCTCATTAGAGCTGTTGAACTAGATTTGGTTCACTTTCGTTTTTAATGCACTAAAACTTGGTGATCAAGCACTTACAAAATAGGAAAGCAAAAATATTGCAAAGCCATCACTCCCTCAGCTCTCTTAGATTTCTTACTATATTTGTTTAGGAAGAAAGCAAGCCATTGTACAAACCCTTAGTAGTTTATATTATTTCAATCTACTTCTCTTTAAGCTTGAATGCTCAGGAGGAAAGAATTCAACTGGAAGAACTCTTCCAAGACTGCAGTTCTCTCATATTAGCAGAAAAAGATGCACAGGCAGTCAGCAAACTTCAAATTGGCCTAGAACAATCATTGAAAAGTCTGGGAGCAAAAGACACTACAACTGCAAAATTTTACGAAAAACTTGGTGTCGTGCATTACAATTTATATGCTCCAGAAGAAGCAATACTGAATTACAAAAAGTCTCTTGCAATTAAATCTGAAAATTTTAACCCAGAGCATGTCAGCATCTCAGACCTGCATTATAAAATGGCACTCTGCTATTTTGAAATTGGTTCAGATAGCATTCTTCACCATTTAAACGAATCCATCAGGATTCAACAAAATACACCTTCTCCTGTTCTTGCAAAATCGTATATGTTATTAGCTGAGTATTACCTTGATAATAACGACACTTATAATGCTCTTAAATACTTCCAAAGTGCATTAACTCTAGAAGAAGATATAAAATCGAAAGCTGTATTAAATGAAAGAATTGCTGGATCATATTCAGATTTAAATGAACCAGACAGTATTATCTACTATTTAACCAAGGCCAGAAAGCAATACGAATCAATAGACTTAAGTACGTATTATAAAAATAAGCAGGCTGATTGCTATTTCAGTTTAGGCAATTATTACTTAGATATAGAGGACTTTAGAAAAGCAAGGCAATATTTTAATAAGGCATTAGTCATCTACGAAAAAGAGTCTTCTCTTGCTAGCGACGTTGCAGGATCATATATTAATTTAGGTATAGTTGATAAAAGAGAAAATAATATAGAAGCTGCGAACCGCTCTCTTCAATCTGCTTTAAGTATTTATGAAGCTGAATATCCTAATGTGAAATATGTGGATAAAGGTTTAATTTATCATAATCTTGGTGATAATTTTGCATTGTTAGGAAGCATACAAGAGGCAATGGTGCATTACCAAAAAGCAAGTGAAAATTTCCTTGAAAACTATATTGCAAAAGATAAGTATTCAGTTCCAAGTCTTGAAGGAGAGATATTCTTAGCTGACAAGAATAATTTATTAATCAATTTCCAGCAACTTGTTTCGGTATTCCAATTAGAAAAAACTGAGCAAGCACAGAATAGTATTCTAGAAACATATAAGGCGATGGATTTTGTCATAGATAATATGAGACAAGATCAACAAAATGAGGATTCAAAATTATTTTGGCGAGAGAAAACGAAACCGCTATACGAGCAAATGCTAAAATTTGCATTTACAATTGACGATCCTAAATTTGCTTATCACGCTTTTGAAAAATCAAAATCTGTTATTTTACTGGACGAACTCAAGGATGAACTGGCTATGAAAATAGCAAATATTCCCTCAGATCTTTTAGAAAAAATCCAACAGATAGAACTTGAAATATCTGATTTAGAAATCAATATTAATGCATATGAAGACAGGAATGAAGTCGTCGCTGCTATCCATATTCTCAACACAGAAAAGCAAAATATCATTAAAGAGCTGGAAGAGGATTATCCGAGCTACTACAATTACAAATACGACAACAAAATAGTTTCTATAGAGGCTCTTAGAAAAACCCTTGTAGATGCTGATACTGGCATATTAGAGTTCTTTCTAGGACAAGACATGATATATCGTATATATATAACACAAGAAGATATCCAACTTGATGAAATTCCTATTCCGGAAAACTTCAATGGCAGACTTACGAATGTGGTCAAACTTCTTTCAGACAAAAATAATCTAGAATTCAAAAGAGAACATGAGACTTACAAAACTCTTAAGACATTCTTATATAATACTTTATTAGGGAAATTAGAAAATTTAAAACAGACGTTAATAGTAATTCCTGATGGTATAATTAATTACATTCCATTTGAAGTTTTGGGAGCAAGTGAAGAAGAACAGCTTATTGATAAACACACAATCAGTTATGCTTATTCATGCAATGTACTTTCTCAAAATAATTTCTCTAGAACAAAAAAACAGAGCAATGTAGCCTTCTTTGCACCTATGCAATTTAGAACATCAGAACTCACCACACTATCCGGCGGAAACGATGAAGCTGAATTATTAGAAAAGAAAATGCACTTATCCAAGTTCATGGGAACTGAGGCGAACTTAGCAAATTTCACAAAAAGTGTGTCTAAGTTTAATATCCTTCACTTATCAACACACGCTTCAGCCAATGATTCATTAGAATCAAATACATGGATAGCTTTTTCTGATTCCCTACTCTATCTAGATCAAATATATAGTTTACCCATTCAGGCAGAACTCATTGTCTTAAGTGCTTGCCAAACGAGCTTAGGGAATTTAGCTACAGGCGAAGGTGTCATGAGCTTAGCAAGGGCATTTACTTATGCAGGGGCATCCAGCTCGCTTACCAGTCTATGGGAAGTGAATGAAAAGGCTAGTCAAGAAATTATTCAGTACTTCTATGACGAAATTATATCTGGAAATAAACGATCAGATGCATTAAGAAATGCAAAACTCAAATACCAAGAATTGCATCCAGAATCTTCAGCCCATTATTGGTCAGGATTTATACTATTTGGAGATTCTAGTCCTCTACAAATTTCACAGGGATCAAATACAAAAAAACTTATACCCATAGGAATAAGCATTTTTGCAGCTCTTTTCTTGGCTTATTTTTTACTCTTCAGAAAATCGAACTGATTAGGGTTTAACAAGCTTATCCTGCTCTCTATTTTTTACATATTTCTCTAACCACTGATCTTGCTCCCATAGCATATGTAAGATAGATTCTTTAGCAGCATAGCCATGGCTCTCCTTAGGCAACATACATAATCTAACAGTAGCTCCTAATCCTTTCAACGCATTAAAATACCGTTCGCTTTGCATAGGGTAAGTACCTGAATTATTATCAGAATCCCCATGGACTAATAAAAGTGGAGTTTTCATTTTCTCAGCATGCATAAACGGCGACATAGTATTGTATACATCCGGAGCTTCCCAATAATTTCTTTCCTCAGATTGAAATCCAAAAGGAGTTAAAGTTCTGTTATACGCACCGCTTCTAGCAATTCCAGCAGCGAACAAATTTGAATGGCTCAAAAGATTAGCGACCATAAAAGCGCCGTAGGAATGTCCACCTACTGCAATACGCTTTCTATCAATGTAACCTAAAGCATCAACTGCATCTATGGCTGCTTTGGCATTGGAAACGAGCTGTGTCCTAAATGAATCATTGGGTTGCTCCTCTCCTTCTCCTACAATAGGAAAAGCAGCATCATCAAGTATCACATAGCCTTTATTTAACCAAAACAAAGGAGATCCATACCAAGGATATGTAAATTCATTTTCTGATGAGGTTACCTGCCCTGCACTACTTTTATCTTTGTACTCTCGAGGATAAGCCCACATAATCATTGGCAATTTCTCTTTATTGGTTTTGTCATAGCCTACAGGTAAATATAGAGTGGCACTCAGCTCTACTCCGTCTTCTCGAGTATATTTTATAACTTCCTTATGTACATCCTGAATAGCTTCAAAAGGGTTTTTAAACGTAGTAATTTGCTTCAGCTTTCCAGTATTTACATTTCTGAAATAGTAATTAGGGAATTCATTTTTTGATTCCAATCTGGTAAGAATTTTACCTTGATGCATATCTATTCCTGCAATTAAATTCTCCAGTTTAGAATCATCCGTAGATTGAAAAAGTCGTGTACTTTCTGTGGACTTTACATCCAAAACATCCACAAAAGGGAATTTGCCTTTCTCAGAATACCCATCTCCCAATAGATGCAATTTGTTTTCTACTAAATCTATAACAGACCTACCAAACTTGTTCCTTTTAGTTACAAAGTCACCAGGATCACTATATCTATCTTGGTAATTTCTTTCATTGAACAAATGTGTTTTTTGGTCAGGATCTGAAGGATTAAAAAATTCAGTTCTTAAGTTTCTTGAATTCCACCAATAATTATAACATACTGCAAAATCATCAGAAGCCCACTGGATACCATTGAATCGCTCCTTTGTCTTTAATAACAATTTCTTCTCACCAGAAAAAGGAATATCCTGCTGATAAACGGCATCTCTATATTCTACCTCCTTCTCTGGATCCCCACCATCCAAAGCTTCTACCCAATAGAGTGTGGAAGGCTTATCTGCTCTCCAACTGATACTTCTAATTCCTTCTCGTACAGCCATGAATCCTTTAGGCAAATCTTCAATTAGGGGGACTTCAGAGAACACTTTTACTAAGGTTCCGTCTTTCTTATAAATGCTCGACTTACTGGGAAATCTATAATAAGGCACTAAGTATGAAAATGGTTCGTGCACAGTTTCTACCATAATATAATTTCCATCTGGCGAAACTGTGATATCGCTATACATTGCTGCAGACTTCCATTTAGTATTTGTTCCATCTAAATTGATTAACCACAATTCTGCTTTGGCTAATTGTTGGAAGTTCTTTTCATCATTTGGGTTTTTCAATAAGTCTTGATAGGTTCTATTCTGAGCTTTTTTACCATCATCATTTACTGAAACAGTGGGTCCTTTAGGTACTGTTATGTCAATATCAATAAGGGGTTTTCTATCAGCAGGTAACTGAGTTATTAAAATTGAATTATTGTCTTTCATCCAATTTATTGCATCCCCCATGTTTGCATTTAAATTAGCTTCTGTCAATTTCTTCGCTGCATTATCTTCCATAGACAGATACCATAACTCAACCCCATTCCAGACTGTATTTGTAAATGCTACTTTGGATTGGTCAGGTGACCAAATGACATTTGCGATTCTTGCATCCTTGGGCAAACCAGTAATATTTGTTTCTTGGCCTGATTCTATATCAAGTAGTTTTATGTCATAGTAGTATCTTGCTCTACTTGAAATATTTGTTTTAGGATTAATACGAAGACCAGCCAGACGCATTTCTTGCTCTGATAATTCAGAAATCGTCTTGAATTGATTTCTATATAATAGTAGAGCCTGAGTGGCATTTGCATTGATTCTTATACTAGGAGCTATGGGAGCGTCAGCCAACTCTAATATTTTTGAATCTGGAATTTGATATTCCAAGTCAAGTTGTCCATTGAGTTGTGTACTGATCATAAGAGCGAAAATTGGAATTAATATCTTCATTATACAGACAATTTATACTAAAGTTAATCTATCAGTATGAAGATATTGATTTATCAGACATAATCTAGAAATAGTGGATAGTCTGACTATAATAATGAAATCTTGAAGTCCATTCTAATATCTAATAGTGGTTTTTATATCTTTTATCACTTTTTGTTTCGTTTTGATTGATTATTGTGAGAAAATATGCTAAATTAGTATAGAACGAACTGTAGTGGAACAACTTCAAATAAGAGTGCTCTGCTATAGATCTTCGGCACTTTAGACCTTTAGTAGATTACACCCTTGTGTTTTTCAGTTTATTAGTGGTGGCTAGAGATAGCTACATTAACTAGTGGTAAGATTTTCTTACCACTTTTTTTATGGGCAGAAATCATCAATAGAAGGCAAAAAAAAGAGCTTATACCTAATTAAAGATATAAGCTCAAGGATTATTTTTTATGTTACAATCGAGGTACTTTCGAATATTGACACATTTTAACACACGTCTTTATTTTTGGGTACCTGTTCTTGGAACAAAATAATCCATAACATTATTTCTAATGCTAGCCTGACAAATTAATTATCAGGACTTTTTACTTTCAGTTTTCTTACAAGGATTACTCCTCAAATATTCTGTAAGTGGTTTCGCCCAATTTTGTCGATCAGATTGCTCCTTTCTTCTCCATCGAACTTGCTTAATTTATCTTTAGGATTGCTCCTTCAAAGTCCACTAAGCTGTAATTTTTACTTTTCAAGAAATTGCTTTCTGTCCTTGTAAAAACGTTTAATAAATATATAGAAGTTTTACATATAAGCAAATTGTTTATAGCAAAAATTGAATTTTACTTCTCCACATTTTGTAAGGGTTTTCCACAATCTATATTTTATTATATTGGACAATATAGATTCTATATAATATGCATCTGATTAAAATTAGCTTTTCAATTGCCCTTCTCCTATTTGTATCTTCCTGTAAAGAAGTCCAGGACCCTGTATTCAAACGGATTCATAAAGTTGAGATTAAAAATCTCAATCTGGATAATATTGAATTAGCCACAATTGCAGAATTTTATAACCCTAACGGCGTAAGCTTAAACATTGACAAGTGGGACATACAGCTTATCGCAAACGGAATCAATATGGGAAAGGTAGAATTACAAATCCCTTCCACCATTCCTTCCAAACAAGATTTTAAATTACCCATGACCATAAGCTTTCCACCCAAGAAGCTTTTAGATAAAAAAGGCGGTATTCTCAGTGGCATCCTCTCTTCTGTTTTAGACAGAAAGTTAGAATTAGAGTATAAAGGCTATATAATCGTTGAAATCTTAAATGTAAAAGTCAAAATCCCAGTAGAAGAATACCAAGAACTAGAGCTTAAATTATAACGCAATTCAACTCATATTTATATATATTTGTTTACAATACCCCCAAGGCTTAACTCCAAAAAGCAACATAACTTAACTTAGGTGTATATGAGATATTTTACCGTTCTATTTTTAATGATTCTTTGTATATCATGCGGGGATAAACAAGTCTTTGAGCCGCCCTATACGCTTATACCTGGCGTTGGATTGGAAGAGCTAAAATTAGGGGATACTGGGCTTAAAGTAACAGAGCAATTTGGAGATCCAGAAATTAAAAGCTCAGTCAATGGTTCATTGACAACGCATTCATTGGAATATTTTTCAGAAGGTTTAAAGTTTTATTTTGATCCCGTAGCTTCTTCTGACGTTGATTTCAATTTACCTATTACTCAAATTATAGCCTTTGGAAAATTTGCAGGGAATACGGATAAAGGAATAATTATTGGCTCTTCATTACAGCAAGTTCGCGTTTTGTATGGCGAACCCAATTTTTTTGATGAAATTCTGAATCAAGACCAATATTCAAGTGGTATTGACTTTTGCTATGATATTGAAGATTTCATCAACGAAATCAAAGTAAGATAATCCCACCATTACAAGTTCAACATTTGATAGCTCTTTTAGAATTTGAAGCAGGACTTGAACCAGAATTATTTGAATTGAGGAAATAGCTGATTTTTTTTTATACTTGGCTTTAATGTCTTTTAGAGCAAGACATTCTAATGTTGAAGTCTTCCCCTAGCAAGTTCTGATGCTCTTTATAATTTTAGATTTTTCATTGGTCTTTCAAAACTTGTCTAAATATTCTTTTGCGATGCGTTGTGTCAGTTGCCTGGAATATCTGCCGCAGGCAGAGTCCGAAGGACCAGAGCAAACGCGAAGTATGGAAGGGAACGACCGCTGCGCAGCAGGGGGGACACCCAAATGTATTTTAAACTACTGAAACTGAAGAGAAATATATTTCTAAAAAAATCTTCTAAAGTTTATTCAACTCTCAGAAACCAGCTCCCTTATTTTATTTAAATATCCAACTCTGGTAACATCATCCTATCAGATGGTTATATAATGATACCAGGTGGTTGTGGATAAATATCATTAACACAACAGAAAACCAATCATTATTGAACAGTTCTTTTACTAGAGTTTAGTAAAACACGCATTACACTCTTAATTTAAGTAACGCCCTATCTTTTATGTTAGGGCGTTCTTCTTTTTATTTCCTATTTTCTGCTGAGAAAATTGTAACGCATTCCCAGATTAAAATTTCGTCCCCTAGTAGTAAATCCATATACTCCCACAAAGTCTGTATCCAGAATATTATTTACAGCCGCATACAAAATCAATTTATCATCTAAAACTGTCTGTTGAATATATGTGTCTATAAGCCCAAAGTTTTCTAACTCTATTTCTGAAAAGGAAAAGAAATCAAAGGTGGTTCTCGTTCCTGTAAAATTATACTTGAATGAAAACTCCAAATTATCAACAGGCTGAATATGAAATGAAGCTCCCAATTTATGTTTAGGTATCCGGTAAAATGCACTAGGATTATTTGACGTATGTATATATGTATAATTTCCAGCCAATTCAATCTTAGTCATAAGCTTATATCTTAGTCCTCCCTCTAAGCCTTTAATGGATCGCGAATCCCCTACGTTCTGATAAGCTCCTCCTATAAAATTTCCATTATCATCAAATTCTGAAACAAAATCTATCGTACTTTCTTCATCCCGCGTAAAATACGCTAGGTCCACATTAAATCTCTTCATAAAATCAAACCCGATGCCTAGTTCTATGTTAGTAGATTCCTCTGGTTTTAAATCTGGATTACCGAAAAATGAAAACAATTGGAAACCCGTAGGAGTTATATAGCTTGTTGCTAAAGATGCGCGTAATTTTGCTCCCAAAGTTTCTGTTATGCTAAACGCATACATGGGATTGATATTATATACCATTTTGGAACCATAGGTGCTATGTTGGTTGAGTCTAGAACCCAGATGTAAATTCAAACCCTCAGTGATTTGGTATAACACAGATGCATAAGGTGCCACAGATGAAAATTTACTTTGGCCAAATTCTATTGCATCTTTTTGTTGATAAGATTGTTGTTGATAATTTAAACCCCAAAAACCTGTGATTGATTCTGATATTCTATGTTTATTACTCAGGTCTGCCTGCAGGTTTCTGCCATCGTAAACAACCGGAAAACTACTGATAAATTCATTTTCATTTATTGCATAAGTTGTCTTCAATTCTATTGTCCCTTTCTCGTAGATATAAGATGGATGAATACCCACGCGCAGCATTTCCCCCATTTGTATATTCTCACCATCAAAAAATGATCCGTCATCATAGTCCGCCTCAAACCTATCAATACCCAGTTCCGTTTTTATCGAAAATTTGTCACTCGCCATGTAAGCCAACTTTATAAGCCCATTCCTTTTCTGGAACCCATCTTTATCAAAATCTGATTGACCGGTGGGCTCTAGGGCGGAGGAAAACCCTTCTGAATCACTGAAATTTCCTGACAACATATAACTAAACGCATTGGATTTTCCTCCTACTCTGACGGAGGCATTCGCTGTCTTGAAAGATCCATAATTTACATCCACCATTCCGCTTAATGCCTCAGATTTTAAATCTTGTAGTTTAATATTAATTACCGCTGCTGACGCCCCTGTTCCATAAAGTGTACTCAATCCTCCTTTAAGCACTTCTATGGACTCTACCTGACTGATGGACAACAATCTCAGATCATAAAATGGATTAATCCCAGAAGGATCATTCAGTGGAACACCATCGATTAAGATAAGTGTGCTTTTATTTCTACTTCCTCTTACGTTGTAACTTATGTTTGTCCCTGGCGATGAGAAGTTACCATCTATTTGAATTCCTGGAACCTCATTTAATAAATCAGCAACAGTTTTTCCAGCATTCCTTCTCAGGTCTTTTTCTTCAAATTTATAAATTGACTTTCCTGACTTTTCTGTGGGAATGCTAAATCGTGTTCCAGTGATTAGCACTTCTTCAATTTCTGCATTTAGAAATAAAGAATCTGTTTCTTCTGATTGCGCATGCATAGACGAAGAATAAAATGCAGCAATGATTAATATGAGAAGTTTTATATTCATAATAATATTTTGAATTCAATAAAACTTTCTGGAAAACACGTATGAAGAGAACGAGTCATGCATGACATGACTGGCAATTATCCTCATCGCTTTTCACCCGAAAGCTCAGATTATTAGTATGATATTGGCAGGTCTTCTGACTTACTCCACTCTTAATTGCCTTCCCATTATTTAAAATAACAGTGGCTGTGTGTATTAAGAGCTGAAATGGAATTTACAGCTACGGGTATAGTTCTAGAATTACACTAGATTCCCTATTATAATGACAGTATAACGTTTATACTCCATTACCAAAATCAATGCAATAGTACAAAATATAACTCTTATACATTATGGAATATAAAAACAATACTTAGGTCCTAAACCCGTGGGCTTATTATGTCTTTTTGTGTAACAAAACATATTTAAATTGGGGCAGCCTAAGCTTATCTCTGGAAGCATTTGCCCAGGCAGAATTTTTATCAAAAGCCAAAGCAAGATAAAAGTCCAATGCTATTTCAAGATTATGATTTGCTAATAAAAGGCTTTCTGCATAATACCATCGTGCTTCATCCGCCAGATGATAGTTTTTGTTTTCCATTAATTGTTCAAAACCCTCCAAGGCATCCTGGTATGATTTTGAAGTAAACAATGCATACGCTTCATGGAAAATCGCTAAGCTGCTAGATTCCACTGCGCCCCATCTTTCTGTATCCACTATTTTAGTTTCTGGATCAAAATGATAAGCACGCGCATATCCCGCTGCTGTTAATAGAATTGTTATTAATAAAGTTGTTGTTGTACGCATCTTTAGTAGTTAGTTGTAATGATTAATACTACTAAAGAGTGTTTCGTGACCATAAAAATGCTACTTTTTTAGAAGTTTTAGTCCAAAATGCTTCTAATTGACTATCTCATTGCGATTTAAGCCATAAATTAGCCTTTCAATGACGCCTATTTGACATAGTAATCTGGTATCTAGCAATCTAGTATCTAGTAATAATTGTACCCTTTTAAAAAAGAAAAACAAGATTATGATAAAATACACTCTTCTTAGCGTTTGCATACTTTGCTATGCCTGTAAATCAGAGAAGCCTACAAACACAAGTTTTAAAGATCTTGAAGTGAGTGCACTTGCCAAAGAATTAAAACTATACACGGATGCTGTTATTCTAGATGTGCGCACTCCAGAAGAAGTTGCTGAAGGCAATGTCAAAGGTTCTTTGAATTTGGATTATCGCGCTGCTAACTTTGAAACTGAGTTAAAAAAACTTTCAAAAGACAAAGCATATTTTGTCTATTGCAAATCTGGTGGTAGAAGCAGCAAGGCAATGAAAAAGATGGAAGATCTGGGATTTTCGAGGGTTTACAATATTTTGGGTGGCTATACAGCTATAAGTAATCCAGGAAAATAAAGTCTTGAAGCAGCAAATCATAGTTTAGATTTCTCTATAAACTGTAATCTATTCTATTAAATTTGTGTAAGAATTAATAACTAATTAAACAAACGAACAACAAAATCAATACGATGAAAAAAATAATATTCCTCCTTTGCTTCCTTCCTTTCATCCTAAACAGCCAGAGAAATGTGGAAGTTTGGTGGTTTGACGCTGGACTTAAGGTTCAGACTGGTTTTACAGGATTGTATAATTCTGCAATTATTGATCATCCAAATTGGAATTATGACCTGAGTCGCGGCACCGCTTTTGGAGGAAAATTTGGAATGAATTATGACAAAAACGGAATTGTTGTTGACGTAATGTTTGGTTCGTCAAAAAGTCTTTTTGAAAATACGACAGATAATATGTCCTTAGATGTAACATGGGATTTCCTAGATTACTATCTCATGTGGCGTAACAATCAAAATTTAGGCTACTTCGAGTTAGGGCCTAAGATGAGTACAATACGTAAGGTCAGTGCCCAAGCAGGCGAAGCCGGCTCTCCAGAAAATGATGTAACAGATTTATTTCAAGGTCAGACATTTGCCGGCGTTCTTGGATTTGGTGTTTATCTTATAGGAAGTGATGGTTCTTTCAGTGGAATCTTTGGATTCCGTTTTGAATATGGATTCCAGGACTTTGTAAATGCACAAGGCTTGGCTGATGCGCAACCTATTGGTGGTTCTGATATTTATGCCTCCGGAGATAGTGCGTCTAATCCTATTTTTGCCGGTATCACCTTTGAGTTAAACTGGGGAATAGGATACTTTGGTAGAGCAAATTGTGGAGGACGATCCAAGTTTATAATGTTTTAGGGCATGCCCATTGCATTGTTTCACAATGCAATGGTCGCAGTATTCCAGACTGCGGTCCTCGCTGCGCGACGACTCCACCTGCGGTGGATCTTCCATGTTGCTCATGCGATTAATCGACATACAAGTCAACTAAGCCAAATAAAAAGAGGCCATCCTTTATGGGACAGCCTCTTTTTTCATTCTCATTAAGAGCTTCTAGTTAGATGAAACTATTTTTTTCATCTGAATATTATTCGCCTTCTTATCTTTCCTCTCATTCTTAAAAAAGACTTGGCCATCTTCAACACATAAATCGATATAATCATAGAAGCCAAAGTTTCCATCTGAATATCCAATTAATTCTCCACTTGCATCTGTGATTTCAAAAGACCCCTCACCATATAGGCAGCATATTCCATCTCCATAGGAATCATCAACATACAAAGTGTAACACCCCTCTTCAAGACAGAATTTTTCAGAAATCAATACGCCTTCCAAACCATCTGCAAAACCACCGCCACTATCAACTTGGTCTCCTATTTCATTTACAAGTTCCCATGACGTTTCACTAGAATAATAATCCAATACCAGAGAAAAATTTACTTCAGCACATCCATCTCCGCCATCATCTTCTCCATCATCTTCTCCATCATCTTCTTCATCATCTCCGTCACCATTATCTAACGTTGTAAAAGACTTTAATGATGTAAATGGCTTCCATCCATCTGGACAAAGTGATCTTATTTTCCACACATACTCAGTTGCAGACTTTAATCCATTCGCTGCATAAGTACTCCCAGTTTGATTTACCTTAACCCAAGATGACGTTCCTTTTTCCTTGTAGAATAATCTGTATTTAAGCACATCAGGAATTGATGTCCAAGTAAAAAATGCAGATGTTTCTGTTATATCAATAACACTCGCATCAAACGGACTTTGGCATTCAATTTCGCCATCTCCTCCTCCATCACCGTCTCCATCACCGTCTCCATCGCCGTCTCCACCATCGTCTCCGCCGCCATTTGAAGCACTACATACTATATTTGCACTTGCGATCAGGTTTGACAAATTTGCGCTCACGTAATTTTCCATTTGAACTGCTTGTCCTTCAGAGAACATATACATACAAGCATCATTTGTGTAGTCCATGTAATTCATGTGTAGATCTGTAGACCCACAAGAAGATACTCCCACATTTGGACAACCATAATATTCTTGCTCTGAATTTGGTGTGTCTGCTATACCGTCATCCTGGCTACATCCTCCTCCCCAGATATGGTCCAAAAACAAAT
This sequence comes from uncultured Saprospiraceae bacterium, assembly GCA_937967615.1. GTDB lineage: Bacteria > Bacteroidota > Bacteroidia > Chitinophagales > Saprospiraceae > CALCMJ01. Next base: position 3,175 of record CALCMJ010000001.1, on the reverse strand, counting down.
AGTGTCCTAGCTCATGGGTTAATGTTCGCCCAAGGTCAAAGGGTGAATTAGGCGTAATTCCTCCACAACCTGAACCAGAACCAAATGCATTTGCATCAATAACAACACCATCACCGTTACCAGAACCTCCTAAAGGACTGTATCCTAATAATCCTGTATCAAACTGAACAAAAATGTTTAAGTACCCTGACCAAGCAGCTACATTATCTCCAGTCGTACTATTAATTGTCACAGCAAGATCACCTTCATTTAAACCATATCCAGACGGATGACTTTTTGTAGCAATACAAAACTCCAAGCACGCCTCTCCGTTACTTAGACCCGGAAAAGAAGATGCACTATTATTTACCCAGGTAGATATATCGCTGTTTGTACCCTGATAGTCAGCATTTAGGATAGCTACCTGAGACTCCGCTAAAGATCGCAAACAAGCCTCATCAGGATTTGAAACGCCCTGATAGTGGATTGCTACTGGTAAGACAACCGGATTTGCACATACTGCTCTTGAACTTGCAGTGGTTTTATCTGATATCTTTTTTAATTTAGTAATCTTCTCATCATGCAAGGCTTTCTTTAAAGGATCAGAAAGCAGTTTCTCCATATAGGCAGTCGTTCCACAATTTCTTTTTTCTAATACATGCTCTTCAGTCTCTTCTCCTGACTGTTGAATATTTAAATCGTCTGAACACGAAGACCAGCCTATTAAAAAGCAAAGGCCGAGACAAAATTTTAATACAATTTTCATAATAATTTGTTTAGTAGGTTAAAAAATGGATTCATGTAAACTGACTTCATGCTTCTTTATTTTAACCCAAATCTATATGAGTCTTGGATTTAAAAATGGAGAGTTTATAGTTCCCTAGCTCCTTTTTATACAAAAGCGGGTTTTTATTATACTTTCCATTAGTGGCAACATTAGAATTACGTGTAATTTTATATCATGGCAGTAGATCAAAATAATAAGATCATAGATTTGATCTTTAAACCTAAGCTGAGATGGCTATGGCACCTCTTGTTTTGGTTTATAGTATATCCTGATACATTCCTTTCCCTCTTAGGGATTACACCTAGATTTGATTCTTATTTTGATCCGTTCCTCGCTATTCTAATAGATATGCTTTTTATCTATTTCAATATCTACATCCTTGTTCCTAAATTATTGATGAAGAATAAATACATTCTTTATATAATCGCGAGCTTATTAACAGTAATAGGAATTGTACTAACACAGAATTTCTTCTGGCCTGAGGATATTGAAGAGGAGTATATCGTGAGTATGTACTCTGAGGAATTTTTTCTCAATCTTGTCATTTTTGCCGTAGCTGCCGGAATCAAAGTCTTAAAGATTGGTTTTAAAAGTAGAGTTGATATAGATGCCATCAAGAACCAACAACTAGAAAGTGAGTTGTCCTTTTTAAAAAACCAGGTAAATCCGCACTTTCTTTTTAATACCTTAAACATCTTATACATCCAAGCAAAAAAAAAGGAAGACATCTCAGAAGCACTCATGTCATTTTCTGACCTTCTCAGATATCAGATTTATGAAACTCAGAATGACACTGTTTCCTTACAGAAAGAATATGAATATATTGAAAACTATCTCATGCTGGAAAAGAAACGCAGAAGCAAGCTTGATATCAAGATTACAAATAATATAACTAACCAAAATATAAAAATAGCACCGCTTCTATTTTTACCTCTGGTTGAGAATGCTGTGAAATATTCGCAAACTTCAAATGATGAAGCGTCCCACATCCAACTAATATTAGATGAAAAGAATGGGAAAATGTCTTTTACTATAGAAAATTCAAAAGGAAATGTTGCCAATATAAAAACACCCGATAGCGGCATTGGCTTAACGAATGTTAAAAAACGTTTAGGCCTTATCTATCCAGACAAACACACATTACACGTTGAGGACAAAAATGCACGCTTTATAGCTGAATTAAAAATTGATTTATCATGAATTGCATTATTGTTGATGACGAACCCATTGCTCGCGAAGGTATAGAACTACTCACTGACACTCTCCCCTTCTTACAAGTGGTAGGTAGATTTGGTAGTGCTATTCAAACTATAGAGTTCATAAATAAGAATCAGGTAGATTTAATATTTTTAGACATTGAGTTACCCGGTCTTTCTGGTTTAGAATTTTTACGCAGTATTAAATCAAACGCTTTTGTTATCCTCACAACAGCGTATCCCCAATACGCATTGGAAGCATTTGAACTAGATGTTATTGACTATTTAGTCAAACCCATAAAAACTGAGCGATTTATTAAAGCGGTGAGCAAGGTGAAAGAAATCTACGATCTAAAAAAATCATCTTTATATGAACTTGAACCCAAAACAGATGATCATATATTTATTCGTTCTGAAAGAAAATATGTCAAACTATACTATGATGATATCATGTACATACAAGGATTAAAAGATTATGTAATGATACACACACTTGATAAAAAATATTTAACAGCTATGAATATTAAAACGATCTCATCCAAGCTACCAGAAGATCTATTTATCCGATGTGCAAAATCCTATGTAGCCAATATTAAAAAAATCAATGAAGTAAATTTAGATAGTATTTTCATAGATAAACACGAAATCCCTCTAGGCAATAGTTACAAAGCATCTTTTAAGAGCAAAGTCATTGAAGGGAAATTGCTAGATAGAAACAAATAGTATTCCAGTAAATACTCCATAATCATGTTAAATCAACTCAGACATGGAGAGTTTTTTACTCTCTTCAACTATCTTTAAGCACTAAATAAAAGCAAGTGCGCATTTACTTTTTTCTCTTTCTCTTTTTCTTCGTGAGTTGTTTTAGCAGCAATTACACTTCACGGAATAATTCAAATCTCACAAAAAACAGAGGGAAGTGTCAGGAAAACACCCACGTCCCTTCCACTAAAGAGATTTTTAGAAGAGAAATAATTGAATATACCGGGAATGATTATGATCACATCTTTGTATCAAAAGTCAAAGACATTCTTGTTCCTGCGAGAACAAAATGGGTTAAAAAGAAAGCAGAGAGAGCCTGTCTTTCCGCAGATCCTAATGATTGCCTAGTATGGTGTTTAATCAGCACGGAAGAGATTGCTCTAGAGTACTATACAGTAACTGATACATCTGAACTAAGAGAATTTAAAAAGTATATAAAAGAGGAAGAACA